>CANGUS010000055.1 GCA_947457085.1 Bacteroidota bacterium | reverse complement strand
ATAACTATTTTAAAGATGACTATTTAGTTATTTTTAATTTTTTCGCTGAAATTAAAATTGATTGTATAGGGTACTACTATATTAAACCACTTAACGAACGCACTTTTACAACATTTTTTGATTTCTTTAATATAGATAAGTATACCTATATTAAAGATATTCTTGGATATTATATTGAAAGCAATTATATAGTTTGTCAATCTTTAGATGATGTTAATAAAATTATAACACAAATTCAGAAGAAAATTGACTATTATTCAAATAATAAACTAAATTTTCTTCAAGTTGGTGACATAATTAAATTAGGAGATTTAGATTTAACTGTAAAATATAATAATGAAAATTGGTTGACATCAAGAAAAAAGAAGAAGAAATATAGTTTGGGTTATTTTAATTCAGAATACAATGAAAATTTTGTTATAGATAGCAATAAATGTTACATCAACATAGAAAGTTTCTCTTTAAATGTAATTAAAGATTCAATTAAGAATTGTGAAGATTTATTTCAATCTAATTCTTTGGAAGATTTGACTTTAATAGTTAATTTATTTAAATCGGAAATTGAAAATCAAAAACACAACAATGATATTGTTATTGAGCAAAATAAAGTTTTTAAAATAGCAGGAAATACGTTAAAATATTCAAGAAGTAATGATGGAAAATGGTTCATTTATTATGTAAAGGAAACTATCTTATTCTCTTACTCTAAATCTATTTTACTTAAAGATGTTTTTGATTTTTTTAGTGGAGGGATCGAAGTACTCTCAAATCAAATCCTAGGTTATTATTTTGGGGATGAAAATAAAATTTTCTTCAATAATGAAAGCGATTTAATTTTATTTATTGTTGAAGCACAAAAAGAATATTTTAAATCTAGAGAAACTATTATTGACTTAAAAGTTCCGAATAGTTTAAAAATAGTAGCGTTGGATGATGAAATTATTTGTAATAAAATGAAGTGTATTGTTGCAAATAATAAAAATGGATATTATTTGAAAAGTACAGATAATTTTTCACAGTATAAATTATGTGAAAATTTAAAATACAATATTGAAAGTTATTTTGAAACTTCAATGGGGTATTATGATGGAGGGGTATTTCCTTACTGTAGAAATTTATTCCATTTATCTTATTTTATATATTGTTTAAATGCTTAAATTCAAATAACAAATGCAACTTTTAGCTTTAATTGGGCTAAAAACTTCAAAACAGAAGAGAAATTCGAAAATTTCCCTTTCTGTTTCTAGGAAAGGAGTTATTTTACCCCGTTAAATCGCCAAAAATAAAGTTGTAATGGCCCACCTTTCTTATGAACAAAGATACACAATAGAGGTATTATTAAATGCACAAAAATCTAAAATAGAAATTTCAGAAACTCTATCATTAGATAAAAGCGTTATTTACAGAGAGATAAACAGAAATTGTGATTATAGAAGTGGTTTGTATAAAGCACGTTTAGCTCAAAACAAATATGAGTACAGGCTTAAAAACAAACCTAAAAAAATCAAAGCTACAGAAGCAATAAAAGAACGAGTCAATTCTTTAATCAAAGAAGATTACAGTCCTGAACAAGTGGTTGGTTTTATGAAAAAGAATAAAGAGGACACTATTTCTCACGAAACGATTTATCAGTTGATATGGAAGGATAAAAAAGCTAAAGGAGACTTACACACGCATTTAAGAAGAAAAGGTAGGCGTTATAGAAAACGTGGAGCAAGTAAAGACTCTAGAGGAATTATCATTGGTAGAGTGGGAATAGAAAAAAGACCTCCGGAAGCAGAAAATCGGACAGAATTTGGACATTTAGAAGTCGATACAATTATAGGAAAAGACCATAAAGGTGCGATTATCACACTTAATGACAGAGCTAGCGGTGTTGTATGGATGGGTAAAACAAATTCAAAAGACGCTGATGAAGTAAAAGAAAAATTAGCAGAGATGTTAGAAGAAATAAGACCATATATCAAATCAATAACTGGCGACAATGGAAAGGAATTTTCAGGACATCAATATATTACAGATGAATATTGTGACTTCTATTTTGCAAATCCGTATAGTCCATGGGAACGAGGTTCTAACGAAAATTTAAACGGACTAATAAGACAGTACATTCCTAAAAAAAGCAATTTCGAGGATTATACAGATGAAGATATTAAAGCTATACAGAATAAATTAAATAACAGACCTAGAAAGAGATATAACTATGAAACACCTATATTTGTAATGGAAAATTTATTGTTTAACCCAAAAGTTGCATTTGTAGCTTGAATTCAGCATGAAATAGAAGTTGATTAAATAAAATTCATTTTAATTTTTTTGTTAAAGCTATTGAAAATATATTATTTGACCATTTAGTAAAGTTTCATTTTATACAATTTATTTTTTTCTTCGTTAATGACGAAGATTTTTATGACCATTCTAATTTATTTTTATATGAAGTAAGTGGCTATTTTTTTCGACTTTACTATCGTAAAAAAGTAGTTCTTTATTATAGAAAAAGAAAGGATTAAGAGATTTTTTGGGATTTTTATTGCTATTACATTGAATTATTTTTAATTGAGTGTTTTGAACTTTACATTTGAATAATTAATTTATACAATAAACTTTTTTGAAGATTATATTTAAATACAATGGATAAACTTTTAACAGCATTATTAGGATTTATTTCAGCTTATTTTGTTTTTCGTCAGAATGACAAAAGCAATCAATTAAAATATATTACAGAAGAAAGGCAAAAATGGAGAGAAAAAATAAGAAAATTATCAGTTGAATTTTTAACTTCTGAACTATATGAAAATGATAATAGTTTAGTTAATCCAAATTTAAAAAGGCTAAAAAACATTCGTCAACAAGTTGCAGTAAGATTGAACCCAAATGATGTTAAAGATAAGTATATATTGTGTTTAATGGATTGTTACATTGAAAATAAATGTGCGCTAAATAAAGAGGAAATTAGTGAAAGATTAAGTATTGCTTTTGCATCATTATTAAAATACGATTGGGAGAGAGCGAAAATGAAGCAACAATGGAGAGCAATTCTACGAAAATAATATTATTTTTAATTGCATTTTCTTTAGTAACTGCGTTTTTTAATTGTATCGGATTAATTCCTAAAAAAAATAATTTTTTCACATATAAATTAACTTACCAAAACGGAAAACCATTTTCAGATTTAGTTTTTTGGAAAGCAATTTTATATTTGTTGTTAACATTATTGATATATCAATTTTTGAAATATTTGAGATGGAGAAGAAAGTATAGATTTGAAAATCAATTAAATTACTTTTTAAGTAGAAGAAAAGTAATAAAACAATGTCAGATACAGCCTTGTTTTATTTGTAAAATATTCAGTGCAAATAATATTTGGAAGAAATATTTAGGCTACACTAAGCGAGATGAAGACACTGAATTTATAGATAATTGTAAAAAAGGTTCTAATGCTTAATCAGAAAGAGCAAGAAGGATAATATTGAAAACTGAATATTTCCTGTTACAATTGAGTTTCATCAATAACTAATAAATTTTGACATTCTACCATGCAAATAACCTCCATTCACATCACCACCTATCAAGAACGTACTTGGGGAAGAGTATATGTTTCTTACGAGTATGTAGGTCAGTCCTTTTTTGCCTTTAAAAACTTCATCAATTTTGTGGAACATAATTTTATAGGAGATGGTTATATTGAAGAGGAGCCTGCATATTATTGGTTTACGGAAGAAAAACGATATACTTTTTCATTGGATGAGGTATTGGAAGGGAAAGCAGATGGTTTGTATTTAACCTCTGAAAAATATAAATCAATGTATGGAACACCATCTATTTTGTTGAAGCGTTTATTGATTGATATTTATTCCGGTAATCTTACCCCAGTTGATCGAAGACGAGGTTGGTTTAAGCATTTCCACATTCCTACTTTGCAGTTGAGTGAAATACATGTTACAAAAGATTACAAACAAATTGTATTAAACGAATACTTTACCGAGGTTTTGTTGGAGCCTTTAATGAAAACCTTGTATTTGTTTTATTTAAAACACCCAGAAGGGGTAAAACGAACTGATTTGATCGATTATATCGATGAATTGACTGCTATTTATACGCAAATAACCAATAAATCAGATTTAGAAAAAGTAAGACATAGTCTTTCCTCTTTGACGGATAACTCAGGTAAATCATTTGATGAGAAAATTTCAAAGATTAAAAAACAATTTATTGACTTATTGGGTGAGAAATTAGCGAAACATTATTTTATATCTAAATCAATTTCAGAAGAATATAAAATTTCGTTACCGATAGATAAAATCAAATTTGATTAAAAAAACAAGGTTGCGGAATCAAATTAGGTGCTAGAACCTTCAATAATTTTGACCTATTCATTTATTAAAATTTAAATTATGAGTTTAGAATTTTTAGGAGAAGGTCACTACAGAGAAGGTGATAGCGAGTATATGTCTATATGGACGTACAAGCGTAGATTTGGTGTTATGCCTAATGACACAGGGACAAACTACGAGGATGCAAAAAATATAGTTTGCGATGATCGTAAATGGTTACCATTTAATGCGAGTGATCGGTTTAAAGCAGGGTGGCATTACAATGTAAGTTGTTTGACAACTTTTTATGGAAATAATTAATTACGAATCATCAAAAAACTATCACAATGAAAAAAATAATTTTTAGAAATCTACTTTTTGCAAGTATTATTGTAAGTTTTGGATCGTGTGCATTTCACACGGGAATGATACAAAATTCAGCAGTTATTCAGTCCAATAATTTCAATTATGTGAAACGAAATGTGAGTGGTACGTCGGCAACACATTATATACTTGGTATTGGTGGATTGTCCAAAGATGAATTAGTAGCTGAAGCGAAACAAAATTTAATGACACAAAATAAGATTAAGGATAACCAAACGTTAGTGAACATCACAATTGGATGGAAGAGAACAATTATTTATCCATTAGTTATTTCTAATCGTTGCACGATGACAGCAGATAATATAGAGTATAAATAAAACTAATAAAAGCAAAATGAAAAATCAAAAACAAATTTTCAATCTTATCATTTTAGATGAAAGTGGTTCGATGTCAGAAATTCACAAATCGATCGTGAACGGATTTAATGAGTTAGTAGGTTCAATCAAAGGGACTGCAATACAACAACCCGAGCAAGAACATTTTGTATCGTTGGTGACATTCAATTCGCTTGGTGTTAAATCAAAGTTAGACAGAGCAGATGTGTCGAAATTAGAGAAAATCAGCTACGAGCAATTTGAGCCAGATGCAATGACACCTTTGTTTGATGCGATTGGACTTTCGGTGAATCACTTAAAAAAAGCATTGAGAGATTTCAAAAAAGAAGAGTATCATGTGCTAGTAACTATTTTAACTGATGGGGAAGAAAATGCTTCTGAAGAATTTAATCAAGCTGCTATTAAAAAAGTAGTGGATGAATTGAAAGAAACAAACTGGACTTTTACTTATATTGGTGCAAATCACGATGTGGTAAATACCGCTACTGCAATTTCAATTTCAAATACAATGGCTTTTAGTGCCGATGATGATGGAGTTGAGGAAATGTTTAAGAAAGAGACAAAAGCGAGAGCTGGATTTTTTAAACGTATGATTGATTCTTCCGATTTTATGAAGTCAAGTTATTATGATAATGTAGATTAGTTAACCTTATGCAAAATTATATTTCCATCTTATTTGTTACAGCATTCATTTTTGGATCTTGTCAGCAATCTATGCCGAAACCAACAAGTAAAAAACAAGTCGATAAACCTAAAATCGATGAGGTGTATGATTCGTTGACTAATGTAAATTTATTGGTAAAACCTGAGAATGGCTTTACAGTAGATTATGGGTATGTAGCAGAAACGAATTTGAAACGCTTGACTAATAGGATGGAAGTATTACAAGATAGTTTGAGAAATAAATGTAAACAACGTTGGTCCATGGATCCTGAAGGAGCTTACGATGCATCAGAATACAAAGCGTATATTCAAAAAAATCTACGTGAATCAGAAGAAGCTTTTCAACGGTATTATGAATCCGTGAGTAATATAAATACACCCAGTATAAGTGGTTTTGGAGGTTCAGGTACAGATAATGCTAAAATGGAATTTCAAGCTTTATTGATTAAAAATCGCATTGTAGAATTGAAAGAGTTGCTCAAATAATGTTTAAGGTTAAATCATTCCAAGTTATTTTATGCCTTAGCATATTATTTTCCTGTAAAAATCAAATCGGAACTGCTTCTGTTGAACATGGAGATAAGATTGATTCCTTGGACAATGTGATTGTATTTTATAACGATGGCATATCAAATGTATCCTCGGGAAGAAATACTACGAAAAGTGGGTACAACATAGGTTTAAAGTATCAATGTGTTGAATTTGTAAAAAGGTATTATTATGAAAGATACCAACATGAAATGCCAAATTCCTATGGAAATGCGAAAGATTTTTTCAATTCCCGTTTAAAAGATGGAGAGTTAAATGTAGATAGAGGTTTGGTGCAATTTAAAAATCCGAGTAGGAGCGTTCCTAAGAAAGGAGATTTAGTGGTTTTTGATGGAAGTATTTTTAATGAATTTGGTCATGTTGCTATTGTTAGTAAGGTCACAGATTCTGAAATAGAAGTAATTCAACAAAATTGTGGCACAAGTACTCGAGAAACATTTACTTTGTTGAAACAAAGCGGTAAATATGTAGTTCAAAATGACCGAATGTTGGGATGGTTGAGGTATGATTAATATTATATAATTTTATTAAATTCTATGATTAATCTAATTTTTAAATTTGTTGCTAATCAGCTTCATATATTGGCGCGAAAGTTAAATCTTACGTATAATGAGATAAATGTCATCGTTTATTTTTTCGTTGTTCCCTTAACTTGGGCTATACTCATTGATGTTTATTATGATTCCTACTTTTGTACATTGCTTTTCATTACTTTTATAGTAGGATTCCGTGTTGGCTGTACAAATTTCAAGTTATATGCTGATTCGTTGTTTTTAAAATCGGTTCACTTTTTGAATTATTTTAATCGTTTTGGTAGTAACTACTATAAAACATCTGTTTGGATTTGTGTAGTGGTTCCGTTGTTGATTTATTTTTGTCTTTTTTATTTGATTTTAATTAGATAGAAATATTTACAAATAAAATAAATTTTTAATTATACATTAATTTGAAATTAAGATGTTTAATGTGAGTTTCCCTCCTTGAGGAGGGATCAATTGAGGTGATTTGATAAAAAAGTCACCCTCCTCAATCCTCCCTTAAGGGAGGAGGTGAAAAAATTAATTATTTGTATTTCAGTTTTATAAACTAAATCTAATATGAAAAACTTCTATTTTGTGTTAATCTTTGGATTCATTTTAATGCTATCTTGTAAACAAAATGCACCTATTCCAACAAAGAAACAACCATTGGTGATTGAAGATACAACTGATTTGGTGATGGCTTATCCTGATGATGCTCAATTTGCTTTGGATGAAATACCACCTATGTATATTAACTATCCAAAAATTCACATTGAATTCAAGGTGGTTTCACATCTCGAAGACTTGACTTTAAAGACTATAGATATTTATAGAGATAATCAAAAAGTACAGACACTAAATCACAATAATACTTGTTCAAGTTTGAAATTTACTGATTGGAACTTTGATGGGTATAAAGATTTAAGTAGTTTGACCAGCTCAGGAGCTACAGGAAATAGGTGGTATTCAATTTGGTTGTTTAATCCTAAAAATCAAAAATTTGAAAAAAATGTAGAACTTGATGATAAAGCTGGATTTATTGATACTGTTAAACAATTCGTCATAAGCCATTATCGAATAGGATTAGAAAAGGAAACCTGGAATTATTATCGTTTTGTAAATTCAAAATTGGTTTTTGACCATGGAAAAATTGTGGAGTCTTATGTGAAAAATAATAAAAAAGGAACAAAAACTACGTTGACAAAAATGGTTCATAAAAAACTTTTAAAGTCGATAAGTTTTAAATCTGATTGTTATGAATAATAAAAATAAAAGAATGAATAGATTAAATTTCTTGTTTTTAGGTGTGTTAATTTTTATGCAATCCTGTAAACCATCCAATAACAATGTCACTAAAAGTAAAGAAGAAATTGTAGCGGAAGAAGATATGGATGACATTAAATATTACGAACCTGATTATGGTCGTTTGGGTTATGATGAAATATCTTTTACTGGAGAAGGAAGCCAGGCAGAAATGAATGAAGAGGAGGGTAGTAATTACAAAAGAGCATGGAAAAGAATGAATATCATATTGGATAGTATTAACATACTTTACAACCAAAAAGATGTGTTTTCGGAAGAAAAACAAAAGATTTCATTTTTTAAATCGTTAGAATTTTCCCAAAAAAATTGGTTAGCTTATTATGAAAGTTTGGTAGAGTTAAAATATCCTAAAGATGAACTTGGAGGTTCTGCTAGCATGATGTGTGAAACAGATTATCGAACAACTTTAATTAATCAAAGAATACGTGATTTAAATCTTTGGTTGATGGGAACTCCTCAAGGGGAGGTTTGTGGTGGTACACAAAGATTACTTGATTATTCTTGGAATGATATTCGTAGTTCTCAAGAAAAATAATTTTTTATGCAAATCTTCCTTGATTTCGATGGTACGGTGGTCGAGCATTATTATCCCTTAATTTATGCGCCCAATCCAGGTTGTGAAGAGGTTATTTTGCATTAAAAAAAAGAACCTCAATCAAAGACTTATACAAATCATAGATTGATGTTCTCCAAAAACACGTAGGCTGAGGCTCTCGAAGCCTACGATTTCTTCACATACTCTGTAATAATCACAATCGTTTGACCATTTACTTTACCTTCAATATAAATAGGGTTGTTTTGGTCTAAAGATATATTTCGAACTGCTGTTCCTCTTTTTGCGGTAAATCCTCCACCTTTTACATTTAAGTCTTTTATTAATACGACATTGTCACCTGCTTGCAAACGAACGCCATTCACATCTTTATGATATTCTTCGGCTTCT
>CANGUS010000054.1 GCA_947457085.1 Bacteroidota bacterium | reverse complement strand
TTATCAATTCTATTGGATGCGACAGCATAGTAACACTCAATTTAACTATCAATCATCCTTCAAATTATAGCTACAATTATGTTGCTTGCAATTCTTATTACTTCAATAATCAAACCATTACTTCAAGTGGAATTTATCATGATACATTAATAAATGCAGTTGGTTGTGATAGTATTATAACATTGAATTTAACCATTTCAAATATCAATAATTCAATTATTACAAATGGTACGTTATTAACAGCTTCAGTATCTGGTGCTAACTATCAATGGTTTCAATGCAATCCATACGTACCAATTGCTTTAGCAACTAATCAATCCTATAATGTAGTTTTCAATGGTAGTTATGCAGTAGTAGTTTCCCAAAATGGTTGCATAGATACTTCTATTTGTATAACTGTTAAAAGTATAGGAATTATAGAACAAATTGAAAATAATTCCATCAAAATTTATCCAAATCCTTCATCAACTATGTTTGAAATCAATGGTTCTAAACAAGGAAGTAAAAAAGAATTATTCAACACCATTGGAGAAATGATTTTAATTACCACAAATGATAAAATTGATGTTAGACATTTGAGTAAAGGAGTTTATTATTTAAAAATTGGTAGTCAAACAAAAAAAGTGGTGGTTGAGTAAAACACCCGTCCTTCAGGCACCCCTCTTAAAAGAGGGGAATAAAAAAAAATGAATAACACTTTCGCATTATTCATTCCTTTTTATTCTTTGTTTATTAAATTATTGAACATCAAAATCTCTAATCACAGATTCACTGACACCTGTGAAGGAGAATCCTCCATCATGGAATAAATTTTGCATGGTAACTTTTCTTGTCAAATCACTGAATAATGAAAGACAATAATTTGCACATTCCTCAGCATTTGCATTACCTAATGGCGACATTTTTTCAGCATAATGGAAAAATGCATTGAAGCCCTCTACTCCACTTCCTGCTGTGGTTAATGTTGGAGATTGTGAAATCGTATTTACACGAACTTTCTTTTTGAATCCATATTGATAACCAAATGTACGAGCAATACTTTCTAATAATGCTTTTGCATCCGACATATCATTGTATCCAGGAAAAGCACGTTGTGCAGCAATGTATGACAATCCAACAACAGAAGCCCACTCATTTAATGCATCCAATTTCATTGCTGTTTGCATTACTTTATGAAACGACAAAGCTGAAATATCAATCGTTTTTAAGAAATTATCATAGTTCGTTTCATCATAAGGAACTTTTTTACGCACATTCGGACTCATACCTATTGAGTGTAAAACAAAATCAATCTTACCTCCCAATACCTCCATAGATTGTGAAAACACATTTTCTAAATCAGTCAACGAAGTGGCATCAGCACCAATCACCGTTGCGTTTCCACAAGCAGATGCTAATTCATTTATTTTACCCATTCTTAATGCAATAGGTGCATTGCTTAGTGTAAATGTTGCCCCTTCTTCATGACATTTCAATGCGATTTGCCATGCCATTGATTTTTCATCTAATGCGCCAAAAATAATTCCTCTTTTACCTTTCAATAAATTATAAGCCATTGTATTTTTTTATTTAGAGGTTAAAAATAACCATAAGTTTTTAAAGTTACATGATTTTTAATGGCAAATTTTAAAGTTCAAAAAATGTCTCATTAAATGACTATACACTGAAGAAAAAAAATGGATTCAGGCAATATCGAAAAAATAAAATAATGCGTTTTGTAAATACAAAAATTACATTTCCAACGATCTTCAAAAATATCTAATAACTTACTTCAAACCACTAACAACTCTACCTTATATTTGCCATATGCAAGATTATTTAGTTCCGTTGAATGAGCAACAACGTGAGGCAGTATTACATACCGAAGGACCTTTGATGATAGTGGCTGGAGCTGGCTCGGGCAAAACAAAAGTATTAACGACTCGTATTGGCCATTTAATAAATTTAGGAGTTGATTCTTTCCGAATTTTAGCATTGACTTTCACCAACAAAGCGGCGAAAGAAATGAAAGAGCGGATAGAACACATGTTGGGCAATAACGAAGCACGCAACTTATATATTGGTACTTTTCACTCTGTTTTTTCAAGAATTTTACGCAGTGATGCTGAAAAATTAGGGTATCCTAGCAACTTTACTATTTATGATACTGATGATGCAAAAAGTGTATTGAAATCAATTTTAAAAGAGAAAAATTTAGATGAAAAACATTATAAAGTGGCATACATCTATGGTCGTATTTCTTCAGCTAAAAATAACCTGATGACATGGCGTGAATACCAAAATGACAAGGGTATTCAACAAGAAGATGCTCGTTCTAACAGACCCATGATTGGTGAAATTTTTGAAGCCTATAGCAAGCGTTGCTTCAAAAATGGGGCAATGGATTTTGATGATTTATTGGTGAATATGTATATTTTATTGTCCAATTTCCCTGAATCCTTGGCAAAATACCAACATAAATTTAGATATGTGATGATTGACGAGTATCAAGATACCAACTTGGCACAATATCATATTATTAAACTTTTGGGAGCTTTAAATGAAAACATTTGTGTTGTGGGTGACGATGCGCAAAGTATTTATTCTTTTCGAGGGGCAACCATGGAAAATATTTTTCAATTTCAAAAAGATTATGACGATGTGAGAGTCATTAAATTGGAACAAAATTATAGAAGCTCAAAGACTATTTTAAAAGCAGCCAATCAAATTATAGCCAACAATTCCAATCAAATACCCAAAGAACTATGGACAGATAAAGAATTGGGTGATAAAATAAAATTGGTTTGCACGTTTACAGATAATGATGAAGGAAAATTTGTAGCCGATACTATCATCGAAAATAAATTACGCTATCATCACCCTAATAAAGATTTTGCTATTTTATATCGAACCAATGCACAAAGCCGTGCATTTGAGGAATCTCTGAGACGATTAAATATTGCCTATAAAATTTATGGAGGACTCTCCTTTTACCATAGAAAAGAAATTAAAGATTATGTTGCTTATTTACGTGTGTTAGTCAATACACAAGATGAAGAAGCCATCAAACGAATTATTAATTATCCTGCAAGGGGTATTGGCATTACATCCATTAATAAAATTTCACTCATAGCGCAAGAGCAAAACAAATCGTTTTGGGAAATTATTTGTCAAGCTAATCTTTACGGTTTTAAAGGCTCTACCCTATCTGCCATAGAAAATTTTGTGGTGATGATGAGAAATTTTCAAGGCATCGTTGATAAAAAAAATGCCTATGAAGTAGCTGCAGAATTGGGTAAATACAGTGGTATGGTGCAAGAACTTCATTCCGATAAAACGGTAGAAGGCTTGGCTCGATATGAAAATATTCAAGAGTTATTAAATTCTATTAAAGAATTTACTGAAACACCTGATGAAGATGGCGAAGTGATAGAACGTACGCTAGGAAGCTATTTACAACAAATTACTTTGTTGACAGATGCGGATAATGAAGACGAAGAAAACAGTGATGTGGTGAAATTAATGACCATTCACGCATCTAAAGGTTTAGAGTTTCCTTGTGTGTTTGTAGTGGGTATGGAAGAAAATATATTCCCAAGTAGTATGAGCATGTATGACCGTGAAGATTTGGAGGAAGAACGAAGATTGTTTTATGTAGCAGTTACGCGCGCCAAAGAAAAAGTGTGGATTAGTTATGCAAATAATCGCTATCGATTTGGAAGCTTGGTACAAAATGATCCAAGCCGCTTCTTAGATGAATTGCCTACAGATTTAGTAGATGCTAATTTGACATCAAAACCAAAACAACGCACTATTTTCAATAAATCTTCAGATCAACGAAATGAAATTCAACAGAAAAAAATGCCATCTAAAACCATTGCAGTAGAACATAAAGCTTCTACCAATTTTGTAGAATCTGATACGACTAATTTGGAAGTTGGCAACAAAGTTGAACATCAACGATTTGGTTTTGGGAATGTATTGACTTTAGAAGGTCCTATTGCAAATAAAATTGCCAATATCGATTTTGGACCCAATGGAGTAAAAAAAATAATGTTGAATTATGCTAAATTGAGAATTGTATAAAAATATTGTAGGATGACTGTTGACTGCAAATTCAACATATTAATTCATTTATTCAATCATATTTTTCAAAAAAAAACTGAGAACCAATATCAGACAACTCAAAAAAATGGACAACAGCATTCTTGAAAAAATAAAATCATATTGTGCCTATCAAGAGAGAAGCCATAAAGAAGTGCGTACAAAATTATTGTCGATGGAAATTTATGGAGATGATTTAGAACGATATATTTTAGAATTGATTCAGGAAGATTTTTTAAATGAAGAACGTTATGCATGTGCCATTGCAAGAGGAAAATTTAGAATAAAAAAATGGGGCAGAAATAAAATTATACATGCCTTGAAACTGCAACAAGTTTCTACTTATTGTATCAAAAAAGCAATGAATGAAATTGATGAGACTGAATATTTACAAGCAATTGAATATCATGGATTGAAAAAAAATGAAGAATTAAAATCAGAAAAAAACAAGTTCATCAAAATGACAAAAATTAAAAATTATTTGTTACAAAAAGGATTTGAATATGAATACATCAACAATTTTTTGAAGATGGAAATATAATTACTTACTTTTATCATTACGCATTCATATTTCATTATTAAATACAGAATAAATGTCATCATTAAATGTTTGTATTATTCAAAGCAGCTTGCAGTGGGAAAATCATCAAGCCAATTTAAATAGGTTTGAAGAAAAAATAGATCAGGTAAAAGCAGGCACCGAATTAGTTGTATTACCTGAAATGTTCACTACTGGATTCAGTATGAATCCTATTCAATTGGCTGAAGATATAAATGGCCAAACAGTTGCATGGATGAAACGCATCGCGAATGAAAAAAGAATCATCCTAACTGGAAGTATCATCATCAAAGAGAATGAGCAATTTTACAATCGATTAATTTGGATGTTACCCAATGGTGAATTTGGTATATATGATAAACATCATTTGTTTTCGTATGCTGAGGAAGACAAGCATTTTTCAGCAGGCAATAAACGGCTTATTACTTCTGTTAAAGGAATAAAAATAAATACTCAAATTTGTTATGATTTGCGGTTTCCTGTCTGGAGCCGATTAGCTGCTGAAAATGAATACGATGTTTTATTGTATGTTGCCAATTGGCCAGAGCGCCGAAACCATGCTTGGAAAACACTTTTACAAGCTCGTGCGATTGAAAACCAATGCTATGTTATTGCTTGCAATTGTGTAGGTAAAGATGGCAATGAAATCAATTACAGTGGAAATAGTTGCATAATCAACCCACTTGGAGAAATACTGGTTTCAAAAGAATACGAAGAGGATTTTTTATATTACTCCATTCAAAAAAATGACATCGAAAGTATACGAAATCAATTTCCTTTTGCAAAGGATAAAGACAATTTTACTATTTTATAAAAATTATCCTAAACAACCAAGATGCACGAATCAATAAGTGCTTAAATTTTATTTCCTCTTAAAAAATCTTCTACTAACATTTGAGTTTTCCCTTCCAACTGTAGTTTTTTTACAGAAATATATCCATCTGCACAATAAAAACGGATATACTTTTTCTGATCTGTTTCAATGTAACCCGGCTCGAAAGAGTGGCTTGCAATCATTTTTTCAACTTCGAATAATTTCATTTTTTTGTCGTTGACTGTTGTAAATGCTGCTGGATAAGGAGACAATCCCCTGATTAAATTATATACTTCTATCGAAGATTTTGACCAATCAATTTTACATGTTTCTGTAAAAATTTTTGGCGCATGTTTTAGCGACATCTCATTTTCATCACCAGTTGTAAGGCTTGTTTGTGGTATTATTTTTAATGTATTATTTCGAATTTCATCAATCGTTTTTACTAATAATTGAGCACCCGTTGTCATTAATTTATCATGCAAAATTCCTGCATTGTCTGTCTCAGTAATTATTACTTTTTCTTGCAATAAAATATCGCCGGTATCTATTTCATGTTTGAGTTTAAATGTAGTTACACCACTTGCTGCTTCTCCGTTGATAATTGCCCAATTAATTGGTGCTGCTCCTCTATAATTTGGCAATAATGAGGCATGCACATTGATAGTTCCCAATGGAGGCATGTTCCATACAACTTCTGGTAACATTCTAAAAGCAACCACCACTTGCAAATCTGCCTGATAATTTTTTAGCGCTTGCAGAAATTCTTCGTTCTTTAATTTTTCTGGTTGTAACACAGGAATTTGATGTTCAACAGCATATTTTTTTACTGCCGATTGTTGCAATTTCATACCACGACCCGCTGGCTTATCTGGAGCTGTAACCACAGCCACTACATTTAATTGATGTTGCACCATTGCATCTAATGTTGCTACTGCAAAATCAGGCGTGCCTAGGAAAATTATTTTCAATGATTAATGATTAATTTTTATTTATAAATCAAATTTTTACCTGACATCAGACATCAAGAATCTGGCATCATTTGCATTACCAAATTCTTACTCTGCTCAAACTGTCTCTGTACATTTTGTTTTGGGCTGTTACATTGAATGTTTTGTACCATTCATCACAATTACTCATTGGCCCATTTACACGAAGAAAAATAGGTGCATGTACATCAGTCAATATTTGAGCTGCTAATTTTTCTTTGGTTCTGGTTTGCATCCAACCATATGCATAGCCCATAAAATAGCGTTGCAATGGCGTTAAACCAGCAATTAATTTTTCTTCTTTATATTGTTTGGTTTTTTTGAATGCATCTAAAGCAATTACAATACCACCAAGATCTGCAATATTTTCTCCTAAAGTAGCTTTTCCATTCGGATGTAAACTATCTAATACCGTGTATTTATTAAATTGATCTACCAATAAATTGGCTTTTACTTTAAATTTAGCTTCATCTTCTTTGCTCCACCAGTTTTTTAAATTTCCTTTTTCGTCAAACTGACGACCTTCATCATCAAAGCCATGTGTTAATTCATGCCCTATGGTTGAAGCGCCAACATATCCATAGATTACTGCATCGTCAATTTCTTCGTCTTTATAACCAGGTGCAGTAAAAATGGCTGCTGGCAATACAATTTCATTATTCGATGGATTGTAATACGCATTGTATGTTTGCGGTGTCATGCTCCATTCTGTTCTGTCAACTGGCTTATTTAATTTTTGAGCTTCGTAATTAAAATGCCATTTATTTGACTCTATGATGTTTTTGCAATATGAATCTCTCGTAATATTCATCGCAGTATAATCTTTCCATTTAGATGGATTTCCTACTTTTTTGGTAATGGCGTTTAATTTTACAATGGCTTTCTCTTTGGTGCTATCACTCATCCAATCTAATTTTTGAATATGCTCTCTGTAACTTTCAACAATTTTTTCGGTTAGGTCTACATAACGTGCTTTTGTTTTTTCAGGAAAATATTGTTTCACAAATAATTGTCCCAAAGCATCGCCCAAAGCATCTTCTTGTGCACTCAATACCCTTTTCCAACGAGGGCGTTGTTCTTTCGTGCCATTTAATAAAGCGGAATAAAAATTGAAATTTTCTTTGTCATATTTTGAGCTGATGTAAGAGGCAAATGAAGTTAAGGTATGCCAAGTTAAATAGGCTTTCCATGTTTCAACATTCGTTGAAGTTAATAAACCATTCATTTTTTGAAAAAATACAGGTTGACCAACAATAATCGAATCACTCATCAAATTCAATGTTTTCAATTGTCTTTCAAAAGCAAAATTAGAACCCAATGCATTGACTTGTGCCATTGACATTTTATTGTAATTGGCATAAGGATCTCTTAACTCTTCTAATTTTTTATGAGCAGCAGCAATGGAAGTTTCTAATTTTACAATCGCTTCACTTTGCATTTTTGCTTTTACGCTATCTTGGTAAAGCATAGTCAACATTCGTTGAATGTGCATTGGATACTCTTTTCTAATTTTTGTAGTTTGTGCATCCGTGTTGAAATAATAATCTCTATCAGGCAAGCCCAGACCTCCTTGTCCAAGGTAAACCCTATTTTTATCACTGATTTTCATGTCTTGACCAACACCTAAACTAAAAAGAGGAGATACCCCAATTTGTTGTAAAGAAGTGATGGTATAAACGATATCAGCAGTTGTTTTACAATTATTAATTTGACTAAATATATCTTTTAAAGGAGCAATGTCATTTTTTTCAACAGCCATTGAATCCATACCGCTTGAAAAGAAATCGCCTATTTGTTGAGTTGGAGTTCCTTTGGCAGCATGTGCACTGGTTGCTTCTTCACTGATCGTTTTTATTCTCGTTTGATTTTCATCTTCCACTAAATTAAAAATACCCCACCCCGACTCACTCGCTGGTATCGGATTGGCTTTTAACCAACCTCCATTCGTATATTCAAAAAAATCATCTCCTGCTTGAATCGTTGTGTCGATATGTGCATGTAAAATATCAGCTAAAGCAGCATTGGAATTGTTGTTGTTTTCATTTTTACAAGAAAATAAAAAAAGACTGGTTGTAAAAAAAGAAAAATAGATAACTTTCATTTTGTTTAATAAATTTGTTCAAAGAAACAAAAAAGTTATCACTCTTTAAAAATTAAATACGATGTTGTTTTCCAAAGAACCTAAATTACCTCAAAATTCATCGGAACAATTAATAGAAGCCAATGAATTATTAAATACAATTTCTCCTATTGTACAAAATTTATACAAAAACAAGGCCTCCAAATGGATAGGAACCAGCTTGGATATGATTACTACATACCTACTTTATATACTAGGCATTGCTTGCATCGGATTTATTTTCATCATGCATACCGTATTTCCATTTCATATTTTAGGAGAAATTATGAATCAAAAAGCATATGAAACGGCTGTTTCCAACAAAGGCGATTTGCAAACATTCAATATAGCTATCAAAAGTTTGGTGGTCATGATAGGTCTGTTGTTGATTATTTTAGGCCTTGCAAAAAATGCATCCCGTAAACGCAAAAACCAATTAATACAAGTAGGTTCAGCATTGAAAAATATCGAAGCCATGTACATCAACAAAAAACAAGTTTTAGACAACTCCATTGCTAAAGTATTGAGCAACGAATCGAAAACAATAGAACCTAAGGCTATTGAAGAGTTGGGTAATTTAGGAAGGTAGAGGTTAGTCTCTTCGTTAACCATATAAATAATTATTTCCACTTCGAAGTTGGTATCTCACCAACCGAAACAATGCATTCATTTTTTCAACTTGCCTGAAAGTCAGCAATCATTCAATGATATGTCAGAATATCTATGTTTTTTTAGACAATTT
>CANGUS010000053.1 GCA_947457085.1 Bacteroidota bacterium | reverse complement strand
TTTTACAACTCAATAAGATCCGTGTTCAACGATTAAACATAATGAAGTATCCTTTATCGGCAGATTGTTCGAAGGTTAAAATAAATTTTCTGAAAAATAAAAATTCGTCACAGAAAGCAATCGTGCATTGGGCAGGAATAAAAAAATCTTTAGCATTTATGCCCAATAAAAATGTTCTTTTTTTTTATTTAAATGAATTGAGAAAAAAGACAAACTTTTTTGTTTTCATTAAACTTTCTTTCAAACTTTTATTTTCAAGATGAAAAAATTGATAAAAAAAATATTTATTTCAAAACCTATAAAAATAATAGTAGGTCCAATTCTTTGTTTTTCAAATAAATATGAATTATTGTTATTCAACTCAAAAGAAATAACGGATATAAACAAGCTAGTTCTAGAAGTTCCTGATTTAAAAAAGCTCACAGTTTTAAACGGACCATTTTCTGGAATGAAATATCCAGAATTTCTTTCATTGGGCAGTACACTAATTCCAAAATTGATTGGGTCTTATGAAGCTGAATTACACCCAATTATTGATGAAATAATTGCATGTGGTTACGAAGAAATATGGGATGTTGGCTGCGCCGAGGGCTATTATGCAGTGGGCTTAGCTCTTATGAGTCCCACATCAAAAATCAGGGCTTACGATATTGATATACACTCAAGAAAAGCTTGTTTAAAGTTAGTAGAGTTGAACAATGTTAGTAATCAAGTAAGTATTTATTCTGAATGTAATTCCAAAGAAATTAATGATTTTGATTTTAAAAATGGACTGATTATATCAGATTGTGAAGGATTTGAATATGAGTTATTTAGTGCTGTTTCTTTAGAGGCCAAAAAACTAAATTATCTAATTGAAGTTCATGAATGGCCGTTGGAGTTCAACATGGCGGATAAATTGATTCAATTGTTTTCTAAAACACATAATATTCAAATAATTGAGAGTAAGTCGGATTTGTTTAAAGCAAAAAACTATTCTTTTCCACCTGTTTCCGATACTTCCTCACACACTCTGGATATGCGATTTAAGGTTTTTAAAGAAAACAGAGGCGGAAATGAAATGATGTGGTTTTATTTAACCAAAAAGATATGAATTCAGAATTACGGGATAAACTTTTTTTAAGCATAATTATTTGTACTTATAATCCAGAATATAATTACATAAAGAGATGTTTACATGCACTATATAATTCTCTTGATCAACTTCAAAGTAATAATAGTGAGGTGATTATAATAGATAATAACTCAACTAATAAAGTCCTAAATAATCCTGAAATAACAGATTTGATATCGAAATTAGGTGCTGTTGTACTTAATGAAAAAAAACAAGGTTTAACGTTCGCAAGAATTAAAGGAATAAATTCAGCTAATGGCGATTACCTAGTTTATTTAGATGATGATAATGAAGTCGACTTAGACTATTTTACAGTGGGCATCGAGATAATCAGAAATAATCCATTTATAGGTTCATTTAGCGGTACGGTGAACTTAATCTACGACAACCCTGAAAGTGCAAAGGGTACAATGAAATATCACGGATTGTTAGTAAAAAGAACTTTAACAAAGGATTTATGGTCAAATATTTATTTTAACAATGACACTATGCCTTGCGGGGCTGGATTGTGGGTTAAGAATGATGTTGCCAAACAATATTTGATCAATTTGACAAAACGTAGTCAAAACATTAGTTTTGACAGGGTTGGAAAGAAAGACCTTTCTTCCGGAGGGGACAATGATCTTGCGATGACTGCAATTGACATGGGTTATGGTATGGGCCTTTTTCACAAATTAACTTTATTTCATTTAATCCCGGAGAAGAGGACAACATTCGAGTATTTGCTTAAACTTACGGAAGGGATTGAATTTTCTTCAACGTTACTAAAATATGTTCGTTTAGGCCAACTTAATAAAAGACCCCTTCGCTCAAAAATTGGGGGGTTAATAAGATTGATTTTTTCAGACAATACATCAAGAAAATTTCAAATTGCTTCTTTAAAAGGCGTAAAACGAGCAGAGAAAAAAATAAATAACTTGGGAGGTTAAATGAAGATTCTCCAAATCGTTGAAAGTTTAAATAAAGGAGCCGTTGAAAATTGGTTAGTTAGAGTTTTCAATGAATCAGTAAATCATCGTCCAAATTTGGAGTGGACTTTCTTTTGTATCCTAGACTCCCCAGGTGATTTGGATGAAATTGTTTTACAAAATGGAGGTAAAATAATTAAATCACCAATTTCTATTTCAAACAAGGTTGCCTTTTTAAGAAATTTACGAAAACAGGTTAGAGCAGATAATTATGACGTGATTCATGCACACCATGATTATTTGAATTCGTTTTATGCCTTGGCATTTTGGAGGAGTAAAGCACTAAAGATTTCACATATCCACAATACCGATAAACATCTACCTATAGGAAGTCGGTTATTAAATAAAATTTTAATTCCGCAATTAAAATTTTTTAATAACATACTATACAATAAGTTAATAGGTATATCTCAAGATACTATTCAAGAATTCAAATATTCATTTACAGGTAAGTACGATGAATCAATACTACATTATGGCATTGATTTAACGAAATTTAGAATACTACATAATAGATTAGATGTATTAACTCGCCTAGATATTCCTATTAAGGCTCGCGTTCTTATATACATAGGCAGATTTACTGAATTGAAAAACCCAAGTTTTGTTGTTTCGATATTACATGAATTATCAAAAGAAAATGATGAATACTACTGTTTGTTTATCGGAGAAGGTGATGAATTATCTGCGATAAATCAAAAAGTAGAAGAATATAATTTACAAGCAAAGGTTAGGATTTTACCATGGGTTAGTGACCCTGAGAAGTATTTTCAAATTGCTGATGTTTTTGTTTTTCCAAGAAAATTAAAACCAATTGAAGGATTTGGCATGGTTATGTTGGAGGCTCAGGCAGCAGGGATTAACATAATCGTATCTACTGGAGTGTCTAAAGAGACAATTGTGATTGATCAAATTGTAACTATGATGGATAGTATTTCAGACCCAAAACTATGGGCCTGCGAAATAATGAATCTCAAGAATTCTACAAAAATAAACGACGCTGTAAATCTAATACAGAATACTCAATTTAATATTCAAAACTCAACATCAAAGTTAATTAGTTTTTATGAAACTATTTGAAATATAAAATTTCTCATGAGCAAACATATTACATTCGTTTCGAACACTGATACATTAAATGCTAAGGGTGGCTGGGATGGGCTTGGTTTTAATATTTTTAAGCTTTTGGCTTCAGAAAATAATGTAGAGTTAGTTGACAAAATCTCACCTAAAGTTCACTTAATTATTCGATTTTACAATAAGATTATTAAAATACTTGGTTTTAAAATCAATTTTTACTTTTTTTCGAAAGCAAGACTCCTAAGGATATCTGCATTATGTGAAAATAGAATTAATTCAAATACAGATTTAATAGTATTTCATGGATCTACGCCATGGATTCATTATAAACCGGCTAACGACTATATAGTTATACTAGATTGTAGTTTTAATACTTATATAGATGTTTATCATAATAGAAATGATTATAATCTAAAAGATATTTTACGAATTGAAAAACATGAACAAGAATTTCTATTAAATGCAAAGTCTGTTTTTTTTACATCAAAGTATGCTTTAAATGAAACTCTTGTTAAATATAGTTTACAAAAAGAAAAATTATTTATTATTAGTCAGGGGCCAAGCATTGATCTAAACAAAGTTGAATATTCAAAAAAGCATAAACAGTTCTTATTTATTGCCACTGATTTTATTGGAAAAGGGGGGGGTATTATTTATACTGCTTTTTGTAAATTTTGTGAGTACAATAGTGATTTCTTATTACTAATTGTAGGTGAAAAACCATCAGTAGAAATCCTAAGAAATCCAAAAGTTAAATATTTGGGTTATATAGATAAGTCAAATAAAAATGGTAAGGACTTACTTAAAAATTTATATGCACAATCATACTGCTTGCTCATGTTGTCTAATAGAGATATAGCTCCATTGGTAATAGTAGAAGCAGGATATTCTTTTTGCCCAACTATTGCACTGAGTTCAACTGCTATTCCTGAAATGATAAATCATGAAATAACTGGATATTTAGTTCATCAAAAAAATGAACTTCTTCTCCTAGATTATATGCTAATAATTTCTAAATTATCCTTAAAGGATTACAAAGAAATTTGTTTAAATGTACAATTAAAGATGGTCTCTGAATATAATTGGGAGATATCAAAAGCTCAATTAATTTCTTCATTGTAGTCATTAAAAATTTGAAGTTGAAAGTTTTACACGTATTAAATAGTTTGGGTTTTGGAGGCACAGAAATTTGGCTTCTTGAAATAGTAAAATTGAATCAAAATCGACTTCAATTTGATTTTTTACTAACAAGTGGAGAAGAATCTACTTTAGACCAAGAATTCAAAAAATACGGATGTAATCTAATTTATTTAAAGTATTCGAAGGATAGTATTTTTAGTTTCATTTTTGGAATAAATAAATTGGTGAAAAACAATGGTTATTCTGTTATACATAATCATGAGGATTTTATTTCTGGTTGGCATTGGTTATTTCTTTTACCAAATCGAAAACAAAAAAGAATTTCTCACGCACATAATAGTTTGATTTACGTTGAAAATTATTCAAACAGCCTACGAAGAAAACTATCTTACAGAATTGGTAAAGTTCTAGTTGGTGTATTTGCAAGTTTTATAACTGGCACGTCTAATGATTTATTGAATCAACTTGGATATGATAAACGGCTTTATTCGAGGAAAAGAATTGAACCACTTTATTGTGGTGTAAATTCTGAACTTTTTCGGTTCGATATTAATCAAAGAAGTCAGATAAGAAATAAATTTAAATTTGAAGAAGATGAAAAAATCGTAGTATTTGTTGGCAGGATTGATTGTCCTAGACAAACTGATGTAAACCACAAGAATCCTATATTTGCTCTCGATATTGCTAAAAGAATAACACAGACCAACAAAAAAATTAAATTTCTTTTTGTTGGTGAAAAAGGTGAAGTTGGAAATAAAGAGGAAGAGAACATTCGTGAACAAGGTCTTGATAATCAAATTGTTTTTTTAGGTAAGCGAACTGATGTTAACTTAATCATGAATGGTGCTGATATATTTTTATTAACCTCAATTCTTGAGCCATTTGGTCTTGTTTTAATAGAGGCTCAATTATGTGGGCTCAAAATAATTTCTTCAAATATTATAACCAAAGAGCTCATTGAATGTGACGAACAATTTAAATTACTTGATTTAAACGAACCTGAAGTTTGGGTAAATACACTTAACGCAGAATTATGGAATACTCAAATGAGGGAAGATTTTATTGATCATAATTCTGAAAAACTCAGAAGATCAAAATTTTCAATTGAAGTTTCTTACCAAAGACTTATTAACTATTATAGCATGTAATAATGATAGTAGGTAATGGTTTAATTGCGAAAGCACTACAAAATATAGATAGTCCAAATATAGTTTTTATTGCCGCTGGGGTATCCGATTCAAATTGTAAAGATGAAAAAGAATTCTTGCGTGAAAGGACGTTAGTAGAAAAAATTTTGCAAGAATATCCAAATAGGTTAATTGTTTTTTTTTCAACTTATAGCATACATGATTCATCTTTAGCGCATACAGATTATGTTAGGCACAAAATTGAATTAGAAAATCTTATTTCAAAAGATTCAAAAAAATATTTAATTGCTAGAGTATCCAATTTAGTTGGTAAAGGTGGTAATCCTAAAACTGTGTTTAATTTCTTATTTAACAACATAAGAGAAGGAATTCACTTTAAGTTATGGAAGAATGCATCTAGAAATTTTATTTTGATTGAAGATTTTATTTTACTGCTTGATTACATAATAAATAACGAATTAAGTGGCAATCAAAGAATATTTGATATCGTTAACAGTGATAATATTAAAATTATTCATTTAGTGAAAGAAATCGAAGGATTTTTGAAGAAAGACGCATCTTATGAATTATTTGAAAAAGAAAGTCATTCTAAAATAGTTGATCAAGAATCAAGAGAAAGATTTCAATATTTAATACGAATTGATGAGGAATATTCAACTCGGATGATAAAATCATATTGTAAATAGTCTACTAAACTGGAACAATGAACATTTTATTTATTGGTCAATGCAATCTTGGTTCGACATCCCGAATGAGATACGAGAATATTCAAAATTATTTTAGCGCGGATGCTAACATCTTCTTGATTGATACCTCTGAATTAATTAATAATATACCAAGGGTCCATAGGTCCATTGGTTGGAGATTTAAAATTGGCCCGCTTGTAAAAAATATTAACAAAGTTATTTGCTCTAAAATTGAGTCTAATGAAATAATATTTGATCTAATTTGGGTCGAAAAAGGTGTGTTTATTTATCCTTCAACAGTATCTTTTCTTAAAAGTAGAGCTAATGTACTAGTCCATTTTACACCTGATCCAGCTTTTTTATATCATAAGTCGAGATTTTTCAATAAATCTATTTCAAACTATGACCATTGTATAACTACTAAATCTTTTGAATTACAAGAATATAATAATTTTAAGTGTAAAAATTTAATACTTTGTACTCAGGGATTTGATGAGCAAATTCATAAGTCATATTATAATTTCAACGAGAAAATTTATGATGTTTGTTTTATTGGGCATCATGAAAAAAATAGGGAGACTATATTACAATCGTTAATCGACAATAATATTTCAATATTACTTGCAGGAATTAAATGGAAAAAATTCGTATTTAATAATAGAAGAAATAAAAATCTTCATTATTTAGGCCATAGCGTTGTTGGTGAAAATTACGCTAAAGCAATAAGTAGCTCTAAAATATCCTTAGGTTTGTTGTCCAAGTGGATCCCTGAAAAACACACAACAAGGACATTTGAAATACCCGCCTGTGGAACGGCACTTCTTACAGAATACAACGAAGAAACGGCTACTTTTTTTAACTCTAACGAAGTACTATTTTATGCTAATGAAAATCAAATTATAAGCATTATTCAAGATCAACTTAAGAATTCAACTTCTTTAAGTGAGATATCAAATTATGGTCAGATAAAAGTGTTTAATGGAAATTATTCTCATTCGAAAATAATGAATTCTTTACTAGATCAAGTCATGAAAAAATGATAGTATTAGTTTCAATATTTTTATCGTTTTTACTTTATTTGCTTGGTGAATCTGGACCTACGGCACTGACTATTGGTATCATATTTCTTCTTTTATCTAGATTGCTTTTTCAATCAACAAAAACATTTGCTTTTCGAGAATTCACTCTTTTATTATATGCCCTTAACTATTTAGTATCTCCTTTAATTACATATAATTTGGATCAAGATTTAGTATCCTATCCGATGAAAATCCCACAGGATGAATACTTTGTCTTAGCAATTCCAGGCTTTTTACTTTTTACATTTGGAGTATACAGTATTAAAACATCATGTTTTAATATTGATATGAAAAATGTAAAAGAACTCTCTGTCGTTAATGAGAGATTCCTTAAAATTATTTTTGTTTTTGGATTACTGTCAAGGATTGCAACCATATTTATTGAAGGTGAATTGAATTTTATTTTATATCTATTTGGTTTAATAAGATTTGTAAGCGCATTTTCTTTATTTAGTATAAGGCCAAAAAAGTATTTTTTATGGCCGGTTATTGTTCTACTCTTTGAATTGACTATTGGATTAATTGCTGGAGCATACCACGATGCAATTATGTGGATAATCTTTTTTGGATTATTTTATGTTTATACTATTCGTCCAAACACAAGACAGATAATTTTTTTGGGTTCAGTTGGGGTGTCAATGGTCTTAGGTTTACAAGCAATTAAATTTTCTTACCGTGAAAAAGTATGGCAAGGAGATAAGAGTGCAAGTATCGAATCCGTTGTGGATATAGGCAGCGAAAATATAAAGACAGATATTTTATTTGGAGAAGAAAATTTATTATCAACTTTAAACCGAGGCAACCAGGCATGGATTTTTGCGAGTACGGTTGATAATTTGAATAAGAATAAAGATTTTCAAGGTCTGAACAATGTTAATAAATATATCGAAGCTGCATTGTTACCAAGATTTTTAGCTCCGAATAAAATCAAGTCTGGAGATCAAGAAATATTTAATGAGTTTTCAGGTCATACTCTTGGAGAAGGAACCGCAATGGGACTTGGTATTTTTGCAGATGGCTATATCGCTTATGGTGCATGGGGTGTATATATCTTTGGGTTTGTTCTAGGTTTAATTTTCTCCTTAACCTTTAAAATAGTAGAACGCTGGACTAAAGTTTCGCCTTTCTATGTTCTCATGCTCTTACCACTACTAAACTATGCTGTTCGGCCAGATTGTGAGTTGCAGACCACTATTAATCACTTATTCAAAGGAATTTTACTTTATGGCTTTTTGGTATACCTAACGCGCAAGCGCTTCACACTTGATTCAAAAGAGAATCAAAGAAAGCTTATACATTTAAATTTGGCAAAGGGAAATGGATCAAGATAGAGTGTCACACACCAATATCATTCAGCTATTACTGTCAATAATAGTAGCAATTATTGGGTTTTTATATGTGAATGGTTCGTCGGGTTCTTTTGAGAATTTAGCTCTTGGTACGCAAACAAGTTCTTATCAGGCAAAGAATTTGAAAGGAGAAGTAATACACTTTTTGCATTTGGATTCAATAGAAGATAGTCAATTTGCGGGATACTCTAATAGAACTAAAGACTCAGTTTTTTTATTTTTAGGCAATAGTCAAACGCACAGTATCAATCAGTTTAAGCAAGGAGAAAGAAATTATGTTGAACTGATTCAAGATGAAACTAAAAATCCATGCCTTGGTTTTTCATTTCCAAATGCGAATCTTCAAGAACATTTATTGACTCTTAATTATGTTCTGACCATGGTTAAAGTAAAAAAGCTCATTTTGCCAGTCTTTATGGATGATTTGAGGGAGGATGGAATTCGCGAATCATTTTTTTCTGAACTGTATCAAAAAAAATATCATATACAAAGTAAGACACCTATTGCTTTGCAGATTAATCAATTGCTAAATAGTGGAAATATTGCTGAAAAAAGTCCGGAAGTTATACCTACAACACAGGAACGCTCTGAAGCTTATTTAAATGCTTATTTAGATCAGAACACAGGTATTTGGCCAAAACGTGAAACCATGCGTGGAAATTTATTCAATTGGCTTTACATGTTAAGAAACACTGTCTTTGGTATTCGGCCAGGCACAGCACGTTATATGATTTCTGAAACGTACCAAAAGAATTTTTCTGCACTACAGGCAATATTGGATCTTGCTCGCGCGAAAAAAATATCGGTTTATTTATATGTACCTCCAATAAGAAGTGATGTGCAACTGCCTTACGAC
>CANGUS010000052.1 GCA_947457085.1 Bacteroidota bacterium | reverse complement strand
GTTTTCGTTAACCCAAAATTAAAACATATAGCAGATGCATGTCCAAGGTGCAAATAGCCATTGGGTTCTGGAGGGAAGCGGGTTACGATTTGTTCATATTTTCCACTCTTTAAATCATTGTCAATAATCTCTTCAATAAAATTCAAAACCTTTTCTTCGCTCATGATGCCTTTTTTTATTTTCGCCAAATTTACTGATAAACTATCATATCATTTCTAGAAATCAATATGATTTTATTTCAATAAAAAAGCTCGTTTTTATTGAAAACGAGCTTTTATAGTTTTATTAATTGTTACTTTATTCTAAAGTGGGAATTTCTTTATTTAACCATTGTTTTACTTGGTCTGTAGTAACCGATTTAGGACGTTCTATCGGGAATGAATATACTCGATCCCAACAAAGACTAGCTAGTACACCTAATGCTCTTGAAACACCAAACATTACTGTGTAAAAATCTTCTTCCATTAAACCATAATGTTTTAGCAATGCACCAGAGTGTGCATCTACGTTAGGCCAAGGGTTTTTAATTTTTCCTGTAGCAGATAAAATTGGAGGGACAACTTCGTAAATGTTCCAAACTGTTTGTACCATTTTATCATCTGCACAATATTGTTTTCCAAAAACTTGTTGTGCTTCAAAACGAGGATCGGTTTTACGCAATACAGCATGTCCATATCCTGGAACTACTTTACCTTCTTTTAAAGTTTTTTCTACGTAGGCTGCAATTTGCTCTTTAGTAGGTAAATCAGTGTTTAATTCACGATTCATCTCTTCTATCCAACGAATTACTTCTTGGTTTGCTAATCCATGTAATGGACCTGCTAAACCATTCATGCCAGCAGCTAATGATAAATAAGGATCACTTAAAGCAGAACCTACTAAATGCGTAGTGTGTGCACTTACATTTCCACCTTCATGATCAGCATGAATGGTCATGTATAAACGAATTAACTCTCTGAATCCTTCGTCTTCATATCCTAACATGTGAGCAAAATTGGCAGACCAATCTAACATACCATTTGGTTGAATATGATCTCCATTTTTGTATTTTCTTCTATAAATATAGGCAGCAATTCTTGGTAAGCGAGCAATTAAATTCATGGTATCTTCAAAAATTGGATCCCAATAATCTTTTTTACTAATCCCTTCGTTGTATGCTTTTGCAAATAATGATTCTGTTTGTAATGCCGTGATAGCAATACTGAATTGCGTCATAGGGTGTGTATGCAATGGCAAGGCCTCAATTGCGTCAAATACATAATTAGGAACATGTGAACGACGAGCCCAAACCGCAGAAATATGTTCTACTTGTTCTTGAGTAGGCAATTCACCTAACATCATTAAATGAAATAAACCCTCTGGTAAAGGTTGTGTTCCTCCTTCTGTATGCGGTAATTTTTCTACTAATTCAGGGATAGAATACCCTCTAAAACGAATTCCTTCTTCTGAATCAAGTAAAGAGGTTTCGGTTACTAAACCTATAATTCCTCTCATTCCTTGATAAATTTGTGATAACGTTACGGTGTCAACTACAGTTTCACCATGTGTTTTCAACATTTCTTTTATTTCTACTGACGATTTTGATGCTACTTCGTAAAAAGCTTCTTTTAACTGTCCCATTTTTCAATTTAATGAATGATTATATATATTTTTTGCGAATTTAAGTGATAAAAAAGGATTGCCCTAAAAATTTTCTTCAGATTATTTAACTTTTTTTGAATGAAGTATTGCTATTTCTGATAATATGTTTTGATACATTGAATCTAGCAACTCTGGTTTGCTTTTGTACCATTCCAAACTTTGCAAAAATTCCTTTTCAGTCACTTGATTCTTTGTAAAAATTTCTCTCGTAAAAATTACCAATGAATCAGTGTTTTTGATTTCATTTTGTAAAGAATCTTTGGGTATATGTTGAGCTAGTGCTTCTGCTAAATGTAATTCAAGTAAAACTTGGGTCATTTTTTTTTGAGTTAAAATACCTTTATTGTTGTTGCAGTTTATCATCAATAATGCCAAGAAGAAGATAAAGATGTAATTTAATTTGCGCATTTATTTAAGTAGTTGAATATATTTATTGGCATTGACTACATCTAATTGAGATAAGATGGGAATCATTTTTTGCTTATCTGCCATGGTTGCCCCGGAAATAAAGTTTTGAAATTCTTCGCTTTTAGAGGAAAAGTAGAACTGCATCAACATACTTGAAGGATTTTCTTGGTTGACCTCTTTTAAAATAGGAATTAATCCATTGATATTCGCTCTTCCTAAATCAGGGTCTGAAGTTAATAAGTCTAGTCCTAATCTATGATATTGATAAAAAATAGTTCGCATTTTATCAAATCGATTGTTGTGCAATTGATCGATTAACCAAAATCTATTGCGCTGACTTTCAGTTGCTTTCCAACCTACAATCGCATTGTTTTCAGGAGCATTGTTGGCAATATTTAAAGCTTTGTTATAAAATTCAGTCCCTCCTTTTAATGAAAAACTATCATAATCTAAACCTAAAGCAATATAACAATAGTAGGAAATAATTGCTGGTAAGTTAGAGGATAAAGCATCATTGGTAACCACGCGATTGTCGTTAAATTCTATTGGTTGAAATTCTATATACTTTATTGCTAAATCTTTGTCGGTATAATTAACGATCGTGGATGAATAAGACGAATTAAAAACAGGTCGTTTAGATTGAACAGACAATCGGCCTAAATAACCTCCTTCCACGCCATCAATTTTTTTACTTAATATAAGTGTAAATACTAATTCAATTTTTTCTTTGTTTTGAAAAACGTCATTGCCCCATTTACGAGTGTTTATAAAGTCACTCAACGAAAGCTCAAGGGTTTTAAAGACATTGGCTTCAACACCAGTAATTTGATCTGCATTTACATTTACTTTACAGTTAAATTCTTGTGCATCACTATTGATAGTAAAGAGTAAAATAATGATTAGATACAAATATTTTTTCATTGACATAATTTGATTATTTTTTCAATAATATCCTTCGCAACTGCTGTTTTACTTTTTAGTTCATAATTTGTTTCGATGCCATTTTTTTCGAAAATGCTGATTTTGTTGGTATCGTGGGCGAAACCTGCACCTTCATCATTCAAGGAATTTAAAACAATGGCATCGGCATTTTTTTCTTCTAACTTTTTGAGGGCATACGTTTTTTCATTTTTGTTTTCTAAAGCAAAACCAATCAATATTTGATTTTTTGATTTTATAGATCCTAATTGTTTTAAAATATCAGTGGTTTTTTTTAGTTGAATCGTAAACTCCTCGTCTTTCTTTTTTATTTTAGATGTGGCAACTGTCATTGGTGTGTAATCTGCAACAGCTGCACTCATCACGGCAATATCAGTTTCAGCAAAATGAGTTGTACATGCATTTAACATTTCTTCAGCCGAACGTACGTGAATGGTGTTAATATTAGCATGCATGGTTGTTAAAGAAGTAGGCCCTAATACCAATACTACTTCACAACCTTCATTGGCAAGTGTTTCTGCAATTGCTATCCCCATTTTTCCGCTGCTATAATTTCCTATATAACGCACAGGATCAAGGTTTTCGTATGTAGGCCCGGCAGTAACTAATGCTTTTTTATTTTTTAAGCGTTGTTTTGTATTGAAAAAAGAGTCTATTTCTAGGACTAATTTTTCAATTTCAAGCATTCTTCCAAACCCTATTAATCCACTGGCTAGTTCACCATGTTCGGTATCTAAAATAATATTTTGGTAAGATTTTAATAGTACTAAATTTTTTTGTAGAGAGGCATGATTCCACATATCTTCATCCATCGCTGGAGCAATCATAACAGGGCAAGTAGCAGATAAATAAACAGCTAACAGAAGGTTATCACAAATTCCGTTGGCCATTTTTGCAATCGTATTGCAAGACGCTGGTGCTATTAACATTAAATCGGCCCAACGTCCTAATGCCACATGATTTGCCCAAGTTTCATTGGATGATAATTCGATTAATACAGGATGTTTCGTTAATGTGCTCAATACCAAAGGAGAAACGAAAGTAGCTGCACTTGGAGTCATCACTATTTTCACTTCGGCTCCTTTTTTTAATAGCAATCTAACTAACATAGGAATTTTGTAAGCAGCGATGCTTCCAGAAATTCCAATAATTATTTTTTTGCCTTTCATTACATACAAAGATGCAACAAAAAGTCTATAAATGAAATGAGTAAATGATAAAGTTCTGTAAAAATGAATTGGAATAAAAACGTTGATCTAACTGTTAAGATAAATCAAGATTGATTGAATAAATAGGATTTTGATTCCTTTATTCAATAGAAATACAGAGCACTAAAAGTGTGAATTAAAGTAAAATTATGCTTCTTTCGACTTGTGATAAATTTTATCGTTCAAAAGTTCATTGGTAGCTTGAATTGCTGGATTAGCCATTCTTTCATAAAAACGAGAAATCTCAATTTGCTCCTTATTTTCGTTTATTTCTTCTAAATTGTCAGTCAAACTACCAAACTCTTCAAGTTTACGATGTAATTCATCTTTAATTTTTGAATTAATTTGATTTGCACGCTTTGCAATGATAGCAATAGACTCGTATATATTACCAGTTTTGTTTTGTAATGTTTGTAAATCTCTTGCTTCAATTGAAGGATTAATTGTATTAATTAAAAGCTTTTTAATTTGCGTCATGACTTGCTATTTTTTTTAAGGACTGCAAAGATAAGGAATTTATTTTTTCTAATTCACTTCTATATTGGCTTTTTGTATAAACCTTTATAAAGTCTTTGAAATTAGCGACTGCTGTATTGTATCTGAGCTCCTGTTTGTCTACAATACTATTTTTAGCGTAGTAATAGCTTGATTTTACGATCATATATTGATAGTATTCAGCATTTTTAGAGTCTGGATACTTCCTTAATATTTGTTCAAAAGCCACAGAAGCTGCTTTATATTCAGAAATTTTATAATATAACTCAGCGCCATATTTGTCTTTTTCTTCTAATTTCTCTCTTGAAGCATCAATCATTTCATTGGCTTCTTTGATTTTTTTAGAATCGGGATGCGTATTAACGAATGTTTGCATTTCACCAATTGATTTCACTGTATTGGATTGATCAAGTGTATATTCTGGAGAAAGATTGAATAAACAAAGTGCATTTAAGTATTCACATTCATCCGTGTTGCTTGATTTTGGGAATAATTCAGCAAAATTTTTGAAATGGTAAGATGCAGCTAAATAATTTCGGTCATTATAAAATGTGAAGGCATATTTGTAGTAAACTGTTTCAAAGTTTTTTGTGCCTTTAAAGATGGTTAGTAGCTCTTCGTACAAGACGTTTGCTTTTGACCATTGTTTTTTATCATAATACTCATCAGCCTTTTGAAGTTTATAGTTAAAGTCTTTGCTTTTCTGAATTGTTTCGAATCCAGATTTGCAAGAAGTTACAAAAAACGTTAAGACAAGTATTAATATGATATTGTATTTCATGTAGAAAGGCAAATATACAATTCTCATTTAGTTAGAAGTACAAAGAAATGTTATATTTTAAAATACTATAAAAAATAAAAGGATTGTATTTGTCTGTTTTGGGGTTTGTTAGCCCTAAAAAAACAGCATTTTAGTAAAACACTTGTCATTAATTTAAGCCATCTATCCTTTCTATTTTCTTAATACGGTTTTTGCTTTTACATTTGCTAAAATTAATTTAGTTAAGTATGCGAAAAATTCTTTTTTCATTATTGACATTGACGGCTATCAATAGCGTGAATGCTCAATCTGTAAATATTAAGTTTACGGAGTATGATTTGCCAAATGGCTTACATGTAATTTTACACGAAGACCACACCATTCCTACCGTGGCTATTTCTGTGCTATACCATGTTGGTTCTAAAAACGAAGATCCAACCCGGACTGGGTTTGCGCACTTTTTTGAACATTTATTGTTTGAAGGAAGTGAAAACATTGGTCGTGGTGAGTACATGAAATTGATTCAGAACAATGGCGGTGTGATTAATGCCAATACCTCATTCGACAGAACATTCTATTTTGAAACATTGCCTTCTAATAAATTAGAACAAGGCTTATGGATGGAGAGTGAGCGTATGTTGCATGCTAAAATTGATGATATAGGATTAGAAACACAACGTAAAGTAGTAAAAGAAGAAAAAAAACAACGCTACGAAAATACCCCTTATGGGCGTTTATTAGAGCAAGTTTTCAAAAATGCATACACAACTCATCCTTATAAATGGATGCCTATTGGCGAAGCTCAATATATTGACCAAGCTAGCTTGTCAGAATTCATTGATTTTTACAAAACTTTCTATGTTCCTAACAATGCTACTCTTTCTGTAGGAGGTGATATTAATATTGAACAAGCGAAGGCTTGGATTGAGAAATATTTTGGCACCATTGCAAAAGGTACGAAAGCCATTCCTCGTCCTACAGAAATGGAGCCAGCACAAACAGCTGAAAAAAGAGTAACTTTTTATGATAAAGTACAATTACCTGCAGTCGTTTTTGCATATCATACACCAAAGCAAGGCACTCAAGAAGCCTATGCCTTGGAAATGGTCGCAAAAATTTTATCGGAAGGGAAAAGCTCTCGTTTACAAAAACAAGTGGTGGATGTAAAACAAAAAGCTATACAAGCAGGCGCATTCTCTTTACCATCTGAAGATCCAGGATTGTCAATGATGTTTGGAATTGGAAATATGGGTGTAAAAGCAGAAGATTTAGAAGCAGCTATGAATGAAGAGGTAGAAAATATTGTAAAAAATGGTGTTTCAGCAGAAGAATTATCAAAATGTAAAAATCAAGTAGAAAACGAATTCATTTCTCAAAACCAACGTGTATTAGGAATTGTAGAAAATTTAGCAAACTACCATGTTTATTTAGGCGATGCTAATTTAATTAATAAAGAATTAGATCGATATATGAAAGTGACTGCAGCCGATTTACAGGCAGTAGCTAAAAAATATTTTACTAAAGAAAATCGCACGGTACTTTATTATTTACCAGATTCTAGTAAGAACTAAATAGATGTAGTTGAAATTTGAGGAAGTATTTATAAATCAAATTTCAACTCCTTTTTAAACTAAAAATAATCTTTGTGCTATTTTATGTCTTTGTCAAGACTGTGTAGCAAAACTTAAAAAAATATAAAATGAATAAAATAATTTTTTCAATAATAGCATTAGCAACATTTACTGCCAATGCACAAACATTAGATAGAAGCATTAGACCAAAAGCGGGTCCTGCTCCTACGCTTCAAATGGGTGAAGCAAAATCATTTGTAACATCAAATGGAATCAAGGTTTTCGTTGTCGAAAATCATAAATTACCGGTAGTAAACTATTCCATTGATTTAGATATCAGACCAGAATTACAAGGTGATATGGTTGGATTTCAAGATCTTGTAGGCGAACTTTTAAAAGCAGGAACTAAAACAAAATCGAAAGACCAATTTAATGCTGAGTTAGATCAATTAGGTGCTCGACTTTCAATTGGAAGCGATGGTATTTTCATGCAAAGCTTAAAAAAGAATTCAGATAAATTATTGGCATTAGCTACTGAAGTTTTAACCGCTCCAAATTTTTCTCAAACAGAATTAGATCGATTGAAAAAACAAGCAAAATCAGGTTTGCAAAGTGAAATGGATGACCCTGAAGCAATGAGTAAAAATATTACCAGTATTTTAAACTATGGTAAAAATCATCCTTATGGAGAAGTAACTACGTTAAAATCAATAGAAGCTATTACATTGGATAGATGCAAAAAATATTTTGATACATACTTTAGACCAAATGTTTCATACATGGCAATTGTAGGTGATATTACTGTAGAGGAAGCCAAAGCACAAGTAGAAAAACATTTTGCTAAATGGCAAAAGAAAGAGGTACCTCGTACTACTTACCCAACGCCAAAACCAACTAAAGGAGCTGCGGTCGCTATTGTAAATAAATCAGGAGCTGTGCAAAGTGTGATTGATGTTACTTATCCGATTGATATGAAACAAGGTCATCCAGATGAAATAAAATTAAAAGTAGCCAATGGAATTTTGGGTGGTGGAAGTACAGGTCGTTTATTCCAAAATTTACGTGAAACACACGCTTGGACCTATGGTTCATATTCTTCTTTCAGAACAGATGAATTAACGAATGCTGGTAGTTTTTCAGCAACATCAAATAGCACTACTTCTGCTAGCGATAGCTCGGTGGCTGAAATTTTGAAAGAAATGGAAAAATTAAGAACCGTTGCTGTTAGCAATGAAGAGTTGGAAGGTTTTAAAAGCTATATGGCAGGAACTTTTGCTTTGGGTTTAGAAGATCCAAAAACCTTGGCTCGTTATGCAATTAATGAAAAGAAATACAACATGCCAGCAGGATACTATAAAAACTATTTGAAAAATGTAGAAGCTGTAACTGCACAAGATGTTATGACCGTAGCTAATAAATACATTACTCCCGGTGTTGCCAATATCACTGTAGCTGGTGATAAAAAACAAATAGCAGAAAAATTCAAAAAATTTGGTCCTGTAACTATTTATGATATGTATGGTAATGTAGAAAAAGAGGAAGCTCCTGTAGCATTGCCAGCAAATATGTCGGCAGCGCAAATCATTAGCAAATTTATTGCTGTAACAGGTGGTGAAGATGCTTGGAAAAAAGTAAATGACTTGACGATGAAAATGACCACTGATATGCAAGGAATGTCGATTAATATCAACACTACTCGTAAAGCACCTAATAAAATGTTGTTAGATATTAATGCAGCAGGTCAATCATTTCAAAAAATTGTATTTGATGGTGTAAAAGGATATACTACTCAAATGGGACAAAAGAAAGAAATGGACGCAAAAGAAATTGCTGAAAATTTAGATGAAGCATCAATGGTAAAAGATTTAGCTTACCTATCTGCAAGCTATAAAACGGAATTAAAAGGAATAGAAAAAGTAGATGGTAATAATGCGTATCAAATAGTGGTTACCAAACCAAATGGAGAAAAAATTACAGAGTATTATGATGTGGCGACTAGTTACAAAGTAAAATCAGAAGTTACAATGGAAACTCCACAAGGAAGTATGACACAAACTACTTATTACCAAGATTATAAAGAAGCAAAAGGAGGTTTGAAATTTCCTTACACAATAAAACAAAGTGCTGGTCCACAAATGATGGACATGAAATTGCAAAGTGTTGAAATTAACACGGGTGTAAGCGATGAGATGTTTAAATAATAAAATGATGTGTTGAATTGATTTGCAACGTATGCGGAAATAATTTATGATTCTCAAATGATGCAATTCAACCAAATAAAAAGAAAAAGAGTTCTCAATTGAGGACTCTTTTTTTATGAAAATAATTAACCGAGTGAATAAATCTAACTCCATTAAATTTTATATAAAATGTAGTCTTGTTATAAGCCGCTTATGGGAATTGTTAATTTATTAATAAGTATAGATTTTTATAATTCTTTTT
>CANGUS010000051.1 GCA_947457085.1 Bacteroidota bacterium | reverse complement strand
TCAATTTACTTAGATAATGCCTGATTCGTCGGGTATGTTTATTTTCAAAATACTATATGTTATTTCAAGATTTATTTTTAATAGAACCGATTCTTAGAGCGCTAAAAGATGAAGGTTACACTACTCCAACACCCATTCAAGCACAATCTATTCCTATTTTATTAAAGGGAATTGATTTATTAGGCTGTGCACAAACAGGCACTGGGAAAACAGCTGCTTTTGCTATCCCAATTATTGAGCTTTTAGCTGGCAGACCAACCTACGAAAAACACAGAAAAATTCGTTCTTTAATTGTAACTCCAACCAGAGAATTGGCCATTCAAATTCAAGAAAGTTTTGTGGCATATGGTCGATATGTAGATTTAAAAACAACCGTAATATTTGGTGGAGTTGGCCAGGGGCCACAAACAGATGCTTTAAGAAAAGGCGTTGATATTTTAGTGGCAACTCCAGGTCGCTTATTGGATTTAATTCAACAAGGATTTATATCTTTAAAAGATGTTGAATTATTTGTATTGGATGAAGCTGATAGAATGTTAGATATGGGCTTCATTCACGATATTAAAAAATTATTGGTATTACTACCAAAGCAAAAACAATCGTTGTTTTTTTCTGCAACTATGCCACCCGAGATTGTCACGTTAGCCAATTCTATTTTACATGAACCACAAAAAGTAGAAGTTACACCTGTTTCTTCTACAGCTGATACCATTCAGCAATACATTTATTACGTTGATAAATTTAATAAAAATGGTCTACTTCTTCATGTTTTAAAAAATGAAAAAATTAAAACTGTTTTAGTTTTTACTCGAACAAAACACGGTGCTGATAAAATTGTAAAAGTTTTAGAAAAAAACAATATTAAAGCAGAAGCCATACATGGTAATAAAGCACAAAATGCTCGTCAACGTGCGTTGAATAACTTTAAAGCTCAAATAACAAGAGTATTGGTTGCTACCGATATTGCTGCAAGAGGAATTGATGTGGATGATTTACAATATGTAATTAATTACGATATCCCTAATGTTTCAGAAACATATGTACATCGTATTGGCCGAACGGGTCGTGCTGGAGCCAATGGAACTGCATTTTCATTTTGTGATGCGGAGGAAAGAAGTGATTGGAAGCTTATTGAAAAATTAATTGGAAAGCAAATTGAAGTGATTGAAGACAATCCATATCCAATGACCGATTTGTTTGCGAAAGCACCAACAAAAACTCCTCATCAAATAAAAAATCAGATAAGAGCTAAAGAGAGTGGAAATCCAAAACCAAAGAAAAAATGGTTTGGAAAAAAAGGGGGGAATAAACCAGTATAATATTTATTGAATACAAATTTCTCTATAAGAGAAGAAGGATTTATTTTACAATTTTTCAAGAATAAATTGAGTCAATTTTCTATACAATTGAAGACGAGTATTTCCTCCACCAATTCCATGATTTTTATTTGGATAATATTCGCTATCAAAATCTTTGTTGGCTTTAATCAGTTCGTCTACCATAACAACTGAGTTTTGAAAATGCACATTATCGTCAGCCGTACCATGTATGATTAAATAATTTCCTTTTAATTTATTAACCATATTTACTGGTGAGTTATCGTCATATCCTTTTGCATTGGTTTGAGGGGTTTGCATATAGCGCTCTGTGTATATATTGTCATAATAACGCCAATTGGTTACTGGTGCAACGGCAATGGCAGTTTTAAAAACATCCGCTCCTTTTAAAATACAAATGCTACTCATATAGCCTCCAAAACTCCAACCCCAAATTCCAATTCTTGAAGCATCAATGTATTTTTGTTTGGCGAAATACTTTGCCACGGCAATTTGATCATCACTCTCATATTTTCCCAATTGCAAATAGGTTTTCTTTTTAAATTCTTCTCCTCTAAATCCTGTTCCTGTTCCGTCTACACAAACGATGATATAGCCTTTTTGTGCAAGCATTTGATACCACCAAAAATCACGCCCACCGAATGAATTCATTACTTGTTGTGAACCAGGTCCAGAATATTGAAACATTAATAATGGATATTTTTTTGACGAAGAAAAGTTTGTAGGTTTAATTATCCATCCATTTAATAATGTGCCTTCATTATTTGGAACTTGAATTAATTCCAATTTCGACAAATCATATTCTTTCATTTTAGAAGATAATGCAGCATTGTCTTTTAATATTCGAACCAATTCTCCTTTTTTATTGTGAATGGCATATGTTGGAGGAGTATTGATGTATGAATATTTTTCCATAAAATATTCAAATCCATTACTAAAATCAGCGGTATGCCATCCTTTATTAGGAGTTAGAAGTGTTTTATGTTCACCATTCATTTCAATGGAATAAACATGACGTTCCATTGGAGAATTTTCTGCACTTAAATAATATACAGTATTTTTTGATTCATCTACACCATAAATTTGTGCTACATCCCAATTCCCTTTTGTAATTTGAAAAGAAGAATTATGATCGATATCATGTATATAAATATGATTAAATCCATCTTTTTCAGCTGTATAAATAAATCCGTTTCTATTGTTCAAAAATTGGATATCATCATTTATGGCAACATAGTATTTATTGCTTTCTTCATAAATTACTTTTGTATTTCCATTGTCAACGATTGCTTCTAAAATTTCAAATTTATTTTGCAAACGATTTAATCTAAAAATAACTAAAGCATTATTTGTTGGGTTGATTTTAATTCGAGGTATGTATATATCTTTATTTTCACCTAAATCACATGTTGTTGTATTCTTGTTTTGTAAATGGTAAATATTGATATCCACTATAGAATTATTTTCTCCAGCTTTTGGGTATTTAAATTTATAATCAGTGGGGTATAATTTGTCATAAATAGTAAAATTAAATTCAGGAACTCCCGTTTGATTAAAATGATAGTAAGCGATGTAATCACCATCTTTACTCCATTCATAGGCTTTTGTAAAACCAAACTCTTCCTCATAAACCCAGTCACAATTTCCATTGATAATGTTGTATTCTCCATCATATGTTATTTGTTCTGTATGATTATTTGTGAGATCTAAATAATACAAATTATTGTCTAATACATAAGCTACTTTATCGCTTTTAGGAGAAAAAGAAGCATGCAACACTTTTTGTTCATTTAATAATTTAATTTCTTTTGAAGCAATATCATAAATATAAATTTTATGTAAAATGGAATGACGATAAATGGCTTCACTTTGTGTTTCTAAAAGCAGTTTTGTTTCATCTGCATTAAATGTATAATCATCAATTTTTAAGGTGTCTTTTTCACATACTAGCAATTTAAAATTTGCAATTACGCTTTCCATTTTTCCATCAGCAAAACGAACTTTTTGCAATTCGCCTTGATCATTTATTTCTGTATAGTGTTTTCCATCATTCATCGAACGAAATCCAGCAACACCCTCTTGCCTGAACGTATTTGTTTTCCAAATATCTTCTAACGTAATTTGTTTTTTTTGAGCAACAGTTGTAGTAAATAGGATTACTGAAAGAAATGTAAAAAGTTTATACATTGAATTAATTTAAGGGTATAAAAGTAATAAAATAAACCATTACTGACAACTCTATACAAGTTGAAAAATGATTATTCAAACAACTCTTTGCTACCTATTTCCTCATACCAGGTGTCTATTAATAAATTTCCATTGTCAGCAGCTTGTGTCGCTAATTCATCACAACGATTATTTTCTCTATTGGATGCGTGACCTTTAACCCAAATAAATTGAATGCTGTGTTTTTTATAGGATTCCAAAAATCGGAGCCAGAGATCTTTGTTTTTTTTGTCTTTAAATTGTTTTTTAACCCAACCAAAAACCCATTTTTTCTCTACTGCATCTACCACATATTTGCTGTCAGTATATATTTTAATATGTAAACCTACCCTTGTTAAAGTTTCTAATGCTACGATAACAGCTAAAAGTTCCATACGATTATTGGTAGTTTTTCGATAACCTGCAGAAATTTCTCTTCTATTTTCATTCCAATTTAAAACGATGCCATAGCCACCTCTCCCAGGATTACCACGAGAAGCACCATCGGTATATATTTCTAAAATGTCCATTTAAAAGATGCCAGATGCTTGATTTCGGATGTCAGGCTTTTTTATAGTTTATTAATTAATTAACACTGACATCAGTCATCTGACATCCGTCAATTTTCTTTATCTCATTCCAGGCATTTTCATTCCCATGCCACCCATTTTATTCATCATTTTCATCATGTCTTTCATTTGGTCAAATTGCTTCATGAAAGCATTCACGTCTTCTATTTTTTTCCCACTTCCAATAGCAATTCGAGAACGTCTTTTAGCATCAATTATTTCTGGGTTTTTACGTTCTTGAGGTGTCATAGAGCCAATCATAGCTTCAATACCTTTAAATGCATCGTCACTAATTTCAATATCTTTGATAGCTTTGCCAATCCCCGGAATCATACCTAATAAATCTTTGATATTTCCCATGCGTTTAATTTGTTGCAATTGATTTTTAAAATCATCAAAATCAAATTTATTGGCACGTATTTTCTTTTCTAATTTTTTACTTTCTGCTTCGTCAAATTGTTGTTGTGCACGTTCTACCAAGGTGGTAATATCTCCCATCCCTAATATTCGCTGAGCCATACGTTCTGGATAAAAAACATCTAATGTGTCGAGTTTTTCACCCATGCTCACAAATTTGATAGGTTTTTTAACCGTATATTTTATCGTTAAAGCAGCTCCACCTCTAGTATCACCATCCAATTTAGTCAACACAACACCGGTAAAATCTAATCGCTCATTGAAAGCTTTTGCCGTATTAACAGCATCTTGCCCTGTCATTGAGTCGACAACAAATAAAATTTCATTTGGATGAACGGCTGATTTTACATCTGCTACTTCATTCATCATTTGCTCATCAATTGCTAGACGACCTGCAGTATCAATAATTACTACATTGTGTCCATTGGCTTTGGCAAATTCAACTGCATTTTTTGCAATCTCAACTGCATTTTTGTTTTCTAATTCTAAATGAACTGGAACCCCTATTTGCTCAGACAAAACACGCAATTGCTCCATTGCGGCTGGTCTATAGATATCTGCTGCAACCAATAAAGGTTTTTTCTTCTTTTTATCTTTTAAAAATTTAGCCAATTTGCCAGAAAAAGTTGTTTTCCCAGATCCTTGCAAGCCAGCTATTAATATAACAGTTGGGTTTCCAGTTAAATCAATTTCAGATTCAGTGCCACCCATTAAATCTACCAAACCATCTTTAACAATTTTTACCATCAACTGACCGGGTGTAACCGAGGTAATTACCTTCTCTCCTATCGCTTTTTCTTTTACTTTATCGGTAAATTCTTTCGCGATTGAATAGTTTACATCGGCATCTACCAATGCACGACGAATTTCTTTTATGGTGGTGGCAATATTAATTTCTGAGATCTGACCTTCCCCTTTCAATAATTTAAAGGCACTGTCTAAACGTTCTGAAAGATTATTAAACATATAATTGTAGTTTTTTTTAAGAGTTGCGAAAGTACAAAATGTATTGGAATTTTTGGGCTTGCTTATTAACTTTTGCAGATAATAGCCATTGATTACAATATTCACTTCTATTCAATAAGTTTTCTTGTAAGGAATCCCTTTATTAATTTCATAAAATAACTATATCATTTGATTTACTTGAATTCAAATTTATTTTGATTCATTTATCGATTTTTTTTGATACCCATGGATTACTCAATCTACATTTTCTGTAATTTTTTTTTATGCAGATAAAAAACTGATAAAAGATATGATAAATTATCAATTATAATTGACTTGTTGTTTATTTGTGTATCATTAATATTTAGAATAATATAGATATAAGATAGCATCTTTTATTTGCATACAAACATAGACATGAAAAAAAGCCTATACATTATAGTGATTTTTATCACTAGTTTAAAATTACATGCACAATCTCAATCTATGCATGAGCAAACCATAAACAATAATTGTTGGTTTATGTATTTTGGTGATCATAAATTTAGTAATCAATTGGGTGTGCATTTAGAAGTGCAAGTACGAAAGAATGATGTAATACAAAACCCTCAACAATTGCTAGTAAGAACTGGATTAAATTATCATATCAATAACCAGATTATGGCAAGCATAGGTTATTGTTTTGTTGAAACGTATCCGTATGGTAAATTCCCTGTACCAGTACAATTTCCTGAAAATCGTTTTTGGGAACAGTTGCAAATCAAAAATCAATATGGAATTTTTGAATGGATAAGTCGTTTTAGATTGGAACAACGATTTTCTAAAGTGCCAATAATAAATTTATCAAGTGCAGCTTATGAACCCGGTGATGCTGTTTATACCAATCGTTTTCGTTCATTAAATAGAGTTTCAATTCCTTTAAAAGGTAAAATGATTAATGATAAAACGTTTTATATTTCTGCATATGATGAGTTTTTTATAAGCTACGGCAAAAATGTAGCGGCTAATTTATTTGATCAAAACAGGGCCTATTTTGCATTAGGATATAAAATTCCTAAAATCGGCAGATTAGAAATTGGATACATGTATCAAGCCATTTTAAAAGGAGATGGAATAAAAATAGAAAATAATAATACACTTCAATTAGGATTCATTTCGACATTTAATTTTCATAAAACTACGTAAAAATAATTTTGAAAAAATCTGCATCGAATTGGAACTGTTTACATGATTATATGGTGTATCTTAAATATACAATTTAGAAATTCAAAAGACCAATAAGAGAAATTTGTGTTGAATAGATTGAATAGATTTCAAATACACCTTTTTGTTTTCGGAAAAATCGTCTTCTATCATTGAAATTTCAAATTCAGGGTTAATTATGCTTTATTATTGATCCTCTGTCATAACTAATCTCAGAATTGCAGAATATAGAATTTATAGAAGAGTTTTCTTACTAAAATATTAAAACACATTTTTGAATTACATTCAGGAAATTATAATTTTTCATCGTTTTTGTATTTAAATTTCTATTCACATATTTAAGTCAATATATTTTAAAATTTCATTTAACTTTAGCAAATGAACTTCTTTCCGTATATAGAAATCGCTGGTCGATCTGTTGCTGTTTATGTATTTATATTATTCGCCATAAGGCTTTTTGGAAAAAAAGAACTGGCCCAACTTTCAGTAGTGGATCTAGTGTTTATATTGCTAATTAGTAACAGTGTGCAAAATGCAATGGTTGGCCCTAGTACCTCTTTACTTGGAGGTTTAGTTGCTGCGTTTGTCTTGTTTTCTGTTAATTTTATTTTCAAAAAAATAATATTCAAACACAAAAAAATTAGTGAATTTATTCAAGGAAAATCGGTGGTGTTAATTTATGATGGTTTGGTACAATATCATAATTTAAATGAAGTTGAAATAACTATTGAAGAGTTAAATGCAGCAATCAGAGAACATGGAATCTTAGATATTGAACATGTAAAATTAGCCATGTTAGAGGTGGATGGGAATATTAGCATTATTTCTGCAGATTACAAAACAAGAACAATTCATCAAACTAAAAATAAACACAAAATAAAAGGGCGTATTTTGAAATTATAATATTTACTTGTTTTAAAATTTAGTAAATTTGAATAGCATTCACCTTTAAATCCTCAACAAAAAAAATCACACTAAATAAATAACATCTACAATTAAAAAATTAAAAAAATGAAAAAAATCATATTCGCAGTTTCCATATTTCTTGGAGTAATATCTGCAAGCAAAGCTCAATCAATTAAACAAACACAAACAGCAACAAAAACAGTAGTTAAACAAAAGCCTGTTACTAAAGTCGATTCAAAAAAAGCGTTAGAAAAAGCGAATGTTGTTGCTGACAAAAAAGGTACTCAAACTAAAATAGAACCAACTCAAAAAAAGCAAGAGATAAAAAAAGCAATTCCAGCAAAAAGCACTTCTTCTAACGTGGTTTTAAAAAAAGATGGTACTCCAGATAAACGATATAAGCAGGCTGAACATCTCAAAAAAGATGGTACCCCAGATAAAAGATATAAAAAAAATAAATAATTCTTATTAGTGTGAATTTAGCCCTAGGTTGTAAAATCTAGGGTTTTTTTATAAATTTATTTTTATTTCAATAACCTGTTTTTATTAATTTTCAGGATACTAATACCCATTTATTAGATAATTCATATTTTTACACTCAACATTAATCCTCACTAAAATGCAACTTTTACAAATTTCAGTAAACGCAGATCAGATTGCACAAACAACATCTAGCTATGTTCAAAAAATAACGGATATGGCACTCAGTTATGCCCCTAAAATTATAGGAGCAATTATCATTTATTTATTTGGAAACTGGATGATTGGAAAAATGATCCACGTTATGAAAAAATTATTTGAGAAAAAAAAATATGACCCCTCTTTACATACTTTTTTAATTTCATTTGTGAAAGTCATGTTGACTATTTTATTATTTATTACCATAGCCAGTATTTTAGGTGTTGATACGACGGCTTTTGGTGCTTTAATGGTAGGAGCTGGTGTTGCAATTGGTTCCGCATTAAATGGAACTTTAGGAAACTTTGCAGGTGGTGTGATGATGCTTATATTCAAACCTTTTAAAATTGGTGATATGATTGAAGCACAAGGAACAACGGGAGTGGTTACTGAACAAGGTGTATTTAGTACTACAGTTCTGACTGCAGAAAACAAAACCGTATATGTTCCGAATGGACCATTGTCAACAGGAATAATTACAAATTATACCACACATGGTAGTTTGCGAGTTGATTTCATCATGGCAATTTCACTAGATCAAGATATTGAAATGGCTAAAAAAGTAAGCATTGAGGCATTGTTAACACATCCCAAAGTTTTAAAAGATCCAAAACCTGCTGTGAATGTTTTAAAAGTGGGTGATGGAATGGTTACATTAAGTATACAGCCATATTGTGTTCAATCTGATTATTGGGCAGTCTATTTTGGTTGCACAGAATTGGTGAAAAAAGCTTGGGATATTGCAGGAATAGAAGGACCAACTCAACAAAAATCAGTCGTTAATAAACAAGGATAACTAATCCTGTTTCATTCAAGATACTTTCAATTTAAAGTGATTGATTTATTTTTTATCAATAAATAAAAATTTTAGCGCAACTAAAATCATTAACACGGCAAATATTTTTTTTATTGTCAATGTAGGAATAGAAACCGCAATTTTACTTACAAAAAAGCTACCTATTACAAATCCAATGCAAAGCACCATAGCTATTTTCCAATCGACCATACCATTTTTGTAATAAGTAAACGCTGCAACTAAACTTATAGGAAAAGACAACATGGCTAAGGTAGTACCTTGAGCTGTGTGTTGACTTAAACCAAAAATCCCAACCAATGCAGGTACAATTACAATTCCACCACCAATTCCCACGAGGCTGCTTAAAGAACCAGCAAAAACACCCAATATGATTAATCCCAAAATTGTACTAATTGACATGATTTTTTAATATTTATACAACAATATTAATACTTTTACGTTTCTATGTTAAATGTGAATTACTTTTTTTT
>CANGUS010000050.1 GCA_947457085.1 Bacteroidota bacterium | reverse complement strand
TCAAATCGTTCTTTTTTAAAAAATATTTTTTCGCTCCTTTTAGTAATCAATGGAGTTATTTCAGCAATGCCTATTTCGGTCGTTTTTTCTAACAACCACTCTATTCTTGAGGGGTTTTTTGTGAATGAAATAGCTAAATGAAAATGATGGGAAGGTTTTTCTTCAATTATTGTTTCTAAAATCTCAATAGTACAAGCTCGTTTGGAAACATCTGTGAGCAATGTTCTGCATTTTATTCCTTTACCATTGGTTAGCCAAAATTGCTCTCCTTTTTTCATACGCAATACATGCACAATATGATGAATAGAGGTTTCGCTCAATTGAATAAATTCAGTACGATCAAACTGCTCATAAAAAAAAGGATACGACATTTGCACAAATATAACAGAAGTATTTATAACATTATTTATCAGAGTACATTTTTCATAATAACTTTGTGCATTATGAAAGTAAATAAAACTGCCGTTATCCTCATTTCATTTTTTATGCTTTTAGGCATCTCATTTTTAGGGTATTATTATACAACTATGAAAGAGCATCCAAGACGATTACCGACCTATGGTAATCCAGGACATAAAGTAGGTCGTTTTTCATTTTTAAACCAAGATGGAAAAACAATTACCGAGAAAGATCTAGAGGGAAAAATTTATGTGGTTGAATATTTTTTTACAACATGTGAAGGAATTTGCCCTATCATGAATGAAAATATGGTATCCGTTAATAATGCATTTAAAAACGACAATGATTTTGCTATTTTATCTCACTCTGTTGATCCTGAAGTTGATACTGTGGCACAAATGAAAAAATATTCATTCAAATTTGAAGCCGATCCTGCGCATTGGATGTTTTTGACGGGCAATAAAGATTCACTTTACAAAATGGCTGTAGATGATTATTTAATTCCGGTGGCAGACAGCACCGTTGAAAAAATTTCTCCTGAATTTATTCATACACAAAAATTTGTATTGATTGATAAGGAAAAAAACGTACGTGGTTTTTATGACGGTACAGAAAAAGCTTCTGTAAAAAAATTAATAGCAGATATTGTAGAATTAAAAAAAGAATATCAATAGTGCCATTTTTTATGGCTTTTTTATTCTTGTAAAATAAATTTAGATATTTTTAAAACAAGGAAACGAGGAGAAAATCGTGTACTAAACACCATGAATCGATTCATTAAGCCATAAATTGCCAAACGCTTTCCTTGCATCATAGCCGAAAAGCCATATTCTGCTACATTTGCAGCTGTAGGCAACTTTCTATTTTTAAATAATTTACTGTTATTTGTATTGGCCTCATTCGAAAAATTAGTAGCAGTTGCTCCAGGACAATAAGTAGTTACTGAAATATTATATTCTTTCAATTCTTCATGAAGTGCTTCAGAAAAATTTAAAACATAAGATTTTGTTGCAAAATAAACAGCCATTAATGGGCCTGGTTGAAAAGCAGCCGTAGAAGCAATGTTCATTATTCTACCCCGCTTCTCTTTTTTCATTCGTTGTAAAAATAAATGTGTCATATAGGTTAATGACGTAATATTTAAATTAATCATTTGATTGGTTTTATGCCAATCGCTGTCTACAAAATGACCATAATCACCAAAACCAGCATTGTTAACTAAAAAGTCAATAAAAATATTTTCTTCTTCAATAATTTGATAAAGCGATTGAACTTCACTTAAATCAGTCAAATCTTTTGCAAAAGTGGCTACCTGAACATGATATTCATATCGTAATTCATCTGCTAATTTTTCTAAGCGCTCCTCACTTCTAGCTACTAAAATTAAGTAAAAACCATTTTTTGCAAATAGCTTAGCTAGTTCTAATCCAATTCCACTGGAGGCTCCTGTAATTAATGCTGTTTTTGTAGTCATTTTCGAATATCTAAATAAGTATTAAGAAACACATTTAAGGCGCAAATTTACCACAAAAATTAATGTACTTTTGCCAACAAATTTTTAATATTTTTTATATGAAAAAAATCATTTTACTTTTTTCTTTATCGATGATGCTTTTTAGTTGTTCCAATAATTTTTCAGTGAAAGGAAAAATTGAAAGTATGCCTGAACAAATATTTATTGTAGCATAATTAGCTATTGAAGAAAATATTTTGATAGACAGTGGTAAAACATCCCCTACGGGTGAATTTGAAATAAAAGCCACGAATAAAGAAGAAAAACTATATCGTATAAAATTTGAAAAAGGGCAAAATCTATTATTGGCTTTACAAAGTGGCGATGATGCAAACATTATAGGCAATTGGAATTCATTAGAAGATTATACCGTTTCGGGTTCAAAAAGTAGTAGCACATTAAAAGGTTTTTTAAATAATTTAAAACAAAATATCACAGACATCAATACCTTACAATTTATTTTAGACTCTTTAAAAGGAAAACCTGAAAAAGATTCATTATTTAAAGCTGCAGAAACTGATTTGCGCAATGTGAATACGGACTTCATGACTTATATTAAAAAATTTGCAGATACCACTCAAAGTGTTGCTAGTGCTCTTTTTGCTGTCAACATGATCAATGTTACTTATGAAAAACCATATGTAACTACTTTTTATCAAACCATTACCAAAAGATTCCCTCAATCTACCTTTGCAAAATTATTTGCTGACCGTTTTTTAGGAACCTCAAAACCAGCCATATCCAGTACTGAAAACCCAACTACTGGAAGTCCTGCACCAGATTTTTCGGGCAACTCACCTGATGGAAAAAAAATTACATTAAGCGATTTTAAAGGGAGTTATGTTTTAGTAGATTTTTGGGCATCTTGGTGCGGACCTTGCAGAAATGAAAATCCCAATGTAGTGGCAGCATACAACCAATTTAAAAATAAAAAACTAGTAATCATTGGTATTTCATTAGATTCTAACAAAGATAAATGGACGGAGGCTATAGCCAAAGACAACCTTACTTGGAACCATATAAGCGAATTAAAAGGTTGGGGCTGTTCCATTGCACGAGATTACAAAGTAGAAAGTATCCCTCAAAATTTTTTAATTGACCCGCAAGGAAATATTATTGCCCAAAATTTAAAGGGTGAAAACTTAATCAACAAATTAACTGAAATCATAAAATAAGCAAGCTTTCATGTATAACATTGTAAAAAAAATTTTATTCAAATACGACCCAGAAAACGTTCATTATAAAGTAATGAATTGGTTAACCAAAGCCTATAATTTAGGCGTTGGAAAAAGATATCTAGAGAGTAATTATTGCATCAAACATCCTAGTTTGGAACGAACTGTTTTTGGATTGAAATTTAAAAATCCGGTAGGCTTGGCTGCAGGTTTTGATAAAGACGCACGTTTTGTGGATGAATTAGCATGCCTAGGATTTGGCTTTATAGAAATAGGAACTGTTACTCCTCGTCCACAAGATGGAAATGAAAAACCACGGTTATTTCGTTTTCCAAATGACGAAGCCATTATTAACCGCATGGGATTCAATAACCAAGGAGTAGAAACCGCTGCTCTACGACTTAAAAATAGAAAAACAGATATCATCATTGGAGGAAATATTGGAAAAAACAAAACCACTTCAAATGAAGATGCTGTTAAAGATTATGAATATTGTTTTAAAATTTTACATCCAGTTGTAGATTATTTTGTAGTAAATATCAGTAGCCCAAACACTCCAAATCTTCGAGAGCTACAAGAAAAAGAACCACTTCGTGATTTATTATTACAATTACAAAACTTAAATTTATCTTACCCAAATCCCAAACCGATATTATTAAAAATAGCACCTGATTTAAGCAATACCCAATTGGATGATGTCATTGAAGTGGTAACTGAAACACAATTAGCAGGCATTGTGGCTACCAATACAACCATTGACAGAGAAGGCTTAAAGGCAAATAAAAATTTAATAGAAAAAACAGGTTCTGGGGGAGTAAGTGGCAAACCATTAAAACAACGCAGCACTGAAATTATCCAATATATTTCTACCAAAACAAATGGAAAATTGCCCATTATAGCGGTTGGTGGTATTTTTACAGCAGAAGATGCGCAAGAAAAAATAAATGCTGGTGCTTCACTCGTACAAGTGTATACAGGATTTATTTATGAAGGCCCTGCTATTGCTAAAAAAATCTGCAAATCATTCATTAAAAACAAATAAATGTTCGAAAATATTACATCTGAAACACTGGTAAGTTTAATTACCCTATCCTTATTGGAAGTAATTTTAGGGATAGACAATATCGTTTTTATTTCGATATTATCAGGCAAACTACCTGAAGAAAAACAAAAATTAGCCCGACGATATGGATTATTTATTGGTATGCTCGTGCGGGTTTGTTTATTAGCGGCTATATCTATTATTTTGAAATTAGATAAGTCCTTATTTGAAATTTTGGGTATAGGAATTTCTGGAAAAGATATTATTTTAATGGGTGGTGGCTTATTTTTAATTTATCAAAGCACCAAAGAAATACATCACAAATTAGAAGGTGAAAGTGGAGATCAATCTAAAGAAATAAACAAGAAAAAAAACATGTCATTTGCCTACGTGATTTTACAAATGCTTATTTTAAATATAGTATTCTCTATCGATTCTGTGATCACAGCAATTGGTATGGCAAACGAAATCTGGGTGATGATGACTGCTGTCATTGTGTCTGTTTTTGTAATGCTTTTTGCAGCCGAACCAATTAGCCATTTTGTACAAAAACACCCAACAATTAAAATTTTAGCCCTCAGTTTTTTATTATTGATTGGTGCTTCCCTTATTGCAGAAGGCATCCATTATCATATTCCTAAAGGCACTATATATTTCTCTATGGCTTTTGCTTTTACAGTAAATATTATCCAATTAAAGCTGCACCCTACACAACATCCACCTGTAAATTTACATGAACATTACTCAGATAAAGATGAAAAATCTAATATTGATATGTTGTAAATATAATCTTTACAACCAATAATTGTTTTCTTCTATTAGTTTAGGCATTGGCATTATTTATTGAATGATTGAAGTGAACAACCAGCATAAACTTAAACAATTTTAGCTCTAAAATTAGATTTCCTATTAAACCTGAGTTACAATAAATTAGGGCAAAACTATTTTTACAGGTTTAGACAAATACATCAATTGAATTAAATAGACGCCATGTAAATTATCTAATGAAAGACTTGTTTCATTTTTTGCAATTCCCTTTTTCACAACTTCGCCATTCATTGAAATTACCCTAAAATCAGTAGCTGCATTCAAATTTTTAAATACAATCATATTTCTATTTTGAATAAAATAAGCACTTTCAATTTTTATTTCATTCAATGCATTGGGTGTAGTTACTATTGACACTGTGTTGCAAAACTTTTCTTGTTTACCACAAGCATTGGTAACAGTTAAACAAACAGCATAATTCCCGTCTGTTAAATAAGTATGTGTAGGATTTACTGAGTTACTCGTTTGCCCATCGCCAAAATCCCAAAAAGAAGTGGTGAAATGTTTTGACAAATTATTAAAAACAACTGTTTTATTTGTACTTGTTTTAGCATAATTAGCAAAAGGCAAATTACCATATTGTTGCCAATTATCAAGACTATCTAACACGGTGCTGCTGGCAATGGTTTGCAAAGAAGTTGCATCAGTTGTAGAAATACCACTGGTGATAAATGAAGCTCCAATTGCCACTTTATGAAAAATAGAACTGTAAAATACACATGCTGCTAAATAAGTCCCATGAATACTTGGATGAGATTCATCGGGATTATATAGTTCAATGGTTGGATATTGAGCGCGCACTTTTTTCCAAGCTACGCCAACTGGTGCTACCGATGCTGTAAAATCTTGTGCAAACATCAAATAGGATTCCCTTAATCTGCTTTGCATTCCATCATAGGTTCCAATAATTGGATAAAAAGCTGCATTGGCAGCATCGCCATTCTTTCTTCCCCAAGTCATAAAAAAGAGCGTTTCTGCACAACTATTTGTGGCCTGAACTAAACTATCTAATTTTTTCACAAAAGGATAGGTATCTGTGGCTACTTGACTGGGAGGGAATGCAGGTTCTTGGCTTTGACACTGCAGCACTACATAGTCCCAACCACCTTGAGCAATAATGCTAATAACAGCAGGCGTATTCCACAAGGATTGCGCAGTGGCTCCTCCAGTTGCTTGAGTGGTATAAGTGATGCTATCACCTTTAGAGATGGCTAAATCTTGTATTGTTTTAGGTAAATCATTTACATATGTATAGCTGTTGCCTACAAATAATATTTTCGTGTTTTTTGCGATTGCTATGAATGAGGTTAATACTAAAAAAAAGAGCGTTATAGATTTTTTCATATTATATAGACGTAATTTTTAAAATAAACGTTGGAGATTGTATCAACAAAAAATATATTTGATTGCAATATTATTTACCAATCTTTTTCAAGCCTCATGGGCTGTCCATTGCCTTTTTCTTTTTTAGCTCGAAGTTTCTTCTCTTCTTGATTTAGTGCATTCAATAATTGATCTGCCTGCTCTTTAGTAAGTTTGCTTGGCATTGGGTTGGGTTTTTCTTTTCCATCTTGGTTCTTGTTCTGTTCGTCTTGCTTATTTTTTTCGTCTTGGGATTTCTTGTCTTGCTGTGTCTTGTCTTGCTCTTCTTTTTCTTTTTTATCCTTTTGTTGTTGGTCCTTATTTTTATCTTGTTGGTCTTTGTTCTCTTTTTGTTGTTGGTCTTGTTTTTTCTTCATGGCTTGTGCGTAGGCCAGATTATATTTTGTTTCTTTTGCTAAAGGATTCATTTTAAGCGCCTGTTTAAAATTTTGAATGGCTTCATCATATTTTTTTTGTTCTAAAAACGTATTTCCTAAATTATGATAGGAAGCAGCTCTTAATGAATTATTTTTAGTGTTTGAAGCTGACTCTGTATATTGTTTAGCTGCTTTTTCAAAATCTTTTTGTTGATATAAAGAGTTGCCTAAATTATATTGCGCCTCCCGATTCTTTTTTTCTTGATAGGCTTTTTCATATTCAGTTGCAGCCTCTTTAAATTTACCTTGTCCATATAATTTATTCCCATCATAAATGTGTTGATCTGCCGTTTGTGCGAACAAATTAATTGAACCAAAAAATAATACCAATCCAATTATAATCTTCATGCCAATGTGCTTTTTTTTCGTTCGCTAATGAAAAATTCAATGGTGATTAATAGTAAACTAATCAATAAAAAATATTGGAAATAGCTTGTATAATCAGCAAAAACTACATCGCCAAAACTTTTCTTTTCAGTAGCATTTATTTGAACTGCCATTGTTTTTGCAATATTTTCTGCATTACTTAATTGAGCATAAATGCCTTCTCCATTGGATGCTATTGTTTGTAATTCAGTTTCGTTTAATTTTGAAATAATTTCATTTCCTTCTGCATCTTTTTTATTTTCTTGCAATTCTTCATCCCAAATTGGCGAACCATTCACAGAACCAATGCCAACTGTATTGATCATAATTCCTTCTTCTACTGCTTTCTTTACTTCATCATTGACATTCTCATCATGATCTTCCCCATCACTAATTAAAACGATACTTTTATACTTCGTATCATTGGAATTAAAAGATTCACGAGCCATTTTTATCGCCTCACCCAAAACGGTTCCTTGTGTTGGAATAGATGAAGGTGTAATAGTAGATAAATTCATTTTAAGCGCACTAAAATCAACTGTCAATGGAACCGAAACATAGGCTCTTCCTGCAAAAACAATTAATCCAACTCGATTATTTCCAATTTTGTCGATTAGTTTGCTGACAAACTGTTTGGCTTTTTCTAATCGGTTGGGGCTTTCATCTCTAGCCAACATACTTTTACTAACATCTAACGCAATCATAACGTCAATGCCTTTTCGTTCTACGTTTTGTGTTTTTGCATTGGCTTGCAAATTAGCAAGGCCAATTACACCTGCAAAAAGGGCCACCAGCAATAATATAAGTTTAAACTGTTGCGCTTTTACATTAAAATTACGCAGTTGAAAATGAACCAAGGTCTCATCACCTATTATTTTTAGCTTGTTTTTTCTATCCTTGACAGCCCAAAAAAATAAGCCTACTAAAATGAAAATAGTAAGTAAAAACCAAAAATATTCTGAATGTTGAAATCGCAACATGTAGCAAAAATAGGAGGTTCGAGTATATATTGAAATGATTTATAAAATTTTTAACGAAAACAATGCGCATTAGAGAAAATACAACATCAAAAATAAATATAAATCATTTTTTGTGGTTGAAATATCATGCTATAACTTTGTGCAATAAATTAAAACAACATGGCATATTCAGAAAAAGTAATTGAACACTATAACAATCCTCAAAATGTAGGAACGTTAGATAAAAATAAATCTACTGTAGGAACTGGATTGGTAGGAGCACCAGAGTGTGGTGATGTAATGCGTCTTCAAATTGAGGTAGATGATGCTACAGGAATTATCAAAGATGCTAAATTTAAAACATTTGGTTGTGGTTCTGCCATTGCATCTTCAAGCGTTGCTACCGAGTGGTTAAAAGGAAAAAGCATCGATGATGCAATAAAAATTGACAACATGGATATTGTGGAAGAATTAAATCTTCCTCCAGTAAAAATTCACTGCTCTGTTTTGGCTGAAGATGCGATCAAAGCTGCTATCAATGATTATCGCACGAAGAATGGCATGGAAGCACTTGAGTTAGAAGAAAAAATTGTTCATTAATAGAACAACCCCATATTACAAAAAGAGGAAATTTATTTTCCTCTTTTTTTATTTATTTTTTATTGATAATCCAAACTGCTGAAATGCCCAATAGACCACCTACAATCGTATTCCAAAAAACAGTTTCATGTACGAAAAAGAAAGAGGAAATAGCAGCTGCAAAGGGAACGATGTAAATAAAACTACTCGTTTTGGCTGCCCCCATTTTAGAGGTTGCATAAAAGAAAAAAGTAGTTGCCATGCCCGTATTGATGACTGAATTAAAAATCATGTTCGTCCAAAAATGAGCATCTCCTTTTTGCAGGATGGAAAAAACTAAATGCAGATCAACTAAGAAAAATAAGAAAACAATACAACCCACATTCATCCAAAAAGTAAATGCTAAAGGAGATCCATAATTACTTGATTTGGCCGTAAATCGACTTAAAAAACTCCATAATACAGTAGACAACAAGAAAAATGAATTACCACTTTCAAATAAATGCAGGTAATTGGACCAAATTTTTAATAGAAAAAATCCAGCAAAAATACCCAATGCCAATCCTATTATTTCCTTTTGACGCAAGCTACGTTTAGATATGATTACACTCAACAAAAATGAAATCAAAGGAGTCATCGTAGTTACTAAAACGCCCCCTGCACCGGGCATACCGTGTTTAATTCCATTAAAAAAACAAATGCTGTAACCACCCACCAACAAAGATGAAGCCACTAAATAAGGCAAACCCTGTTTGGTGATTGTGAATTTTATTTTTGCAAAACGTAAAATAAAAAACATGCTCACTACCGTAAAGAAAAAACGAATAATGGCAATTTCCAATGGCTTACCATATTGCATCAACATTTTTGCGCTGGGCCAACTTAAACCCCAAGTAAGCATACTCAACGTAAGCCCAATGAGGAGAAAGTTTT
>CANGUS010000049.1 GCA_947457085.1 Bacteroidota bacterium | reverse complement strand
AAATTACATGTTTAACCAAATAAAAGGGTTCTGGTAATTCAAATGACAGGAACTCATTCGGAGAAATCCATTCGTAATAACCGATCGATTTCATTTCTGGTAAAATATTGAATGGCTTTCGACCTTTTGAATTATAAGTGTAAAAATGCTGGGTAGTTTTATCTTTTTCAACTTTCACACAAGATATCAAACTCATATCTGGCGTATATTTAGGAGAATATTCTGGTTCTTTGGTTCTGGTAATTCTTCTTGATCTTAATTTTTTATTTCGCAAGTCAATTCTAAAAATTTCTGTATTAGTTGTATCCATTGAACTGACATAAAATACATATCTTCCATCTGGAGTAAAATAAGGCTGATTGTTATACCCTGTTTTTTTGGAAATGATTTTCGGAGCAGAAAAATGATACCCTTTGGTTGTTCTTTGAAGATTCAATAAATATACCGTCGTTTCTGGCAATTGAGCAACTGCTTGAAATGAAATAAATAGTAAAACAACCAGTGCCAATTTTTTCATACTCAAATTTAAAATTTATTTCTCAAATAAATCCACAAATTGGAAAGATCCTCCATCAAACAACCCTTTATCACTTAATTTCAATTGAGGAATAACTAACAAAGCCATAAATGATAGTGTCATGAAAGGCGCATTGAGTGTGCAACCTAATACTTTTGCTTGTTTATCGATGGATGCATATTTGGCAGCTACCCATGTTGCATTTTCGTTGCTCATTAAGCCTGCAACAGGCAATGGCAATGTATATTTTTCTTTGTTATTGACAATAGAAACGCCTCCTTTACATTTTATCAATTCATTGACTGCATTACAAATTTCTTCGTCATTAACTCCTACCGCAATAATATTATGGCTGTCGTGTGCAACCGTACTGGCTATGGCTCCTGCTTTTAAATTAAAATTCTTTATAAATCCTACAGCAATGGGCGCATCCTCATATCGATTGACGACGGCTATTTTCAAAACATCCTTTTCGGTATCTGAAACAATATTTTCATCCTCAACTTTTGCGTTAGCGATATATGTTTTTGTTATTAATTGGCCTTCTAAAGCCTCAATTACTTTTATTTGATTGCCTAACTGATTGGGTTTTATTTTAAAATCAGTCGCTTTTTTTTCTGTACAATCAAATCGATTAATTATTTTTTCATTGATTGATTCAATTTTAGTCATCCCATTTTCTGAAACTACCCTTCCATTAATCACTGTTTTTAAAATGGAAAAATTGGATAAATTATCTACTACAATAAAATCAGCGCTGTCATTTTCATTCAACAATCCAACATTCATTTTATAATGTTTCACTGGATTGATGCAAGCCACTTGCAAGACTTTAAACAAATCATTTCCTTTTGCTAAAGCCCTTTTTACATGCAAATTAATATGATGTAAAACCAATTCATCCGGATGTTTATCATCACAACAAAACATCATATTTTCAAAATGCTCATCCAGTAAATCAATTAAGACATCAAAGTTTTTTGCTGCACTTCCTTCTCTAATTAAAATTTTCATACCAAATTTTAATTTATCCTGCGCTTCTTCTTTGGTAAAACATTCATGGTCAGTTGAAATACCTGCATCAATATATTGCTTGGCTTGCTCACCTCGTAATCCGGGTGCATGGCCATCCACTGGTTTTTGATATTGGTGTGCAAAAGCAATTTTCTTCATCACTTCTTCCTCTTTAAAAAGGACCCCAGGATAATTCATCATTTCTGACAAATAATAAATATCATCTCGTTGCAATAATTTTTCAATTCCTTTTGAGTCAATTACATCTCCTGCTGTTTCAAACGAAGTGGCCGGCACACAGGAGGGAGCACCAAAATGAAATTTAAAAGGCACTTTTGCAGCATTGTCTATCATATATTCAACCCCTTCAACACCGCACACATTCGCTATTTCATGTGGATCACTGATGGTTGCAACCGTTCCATGGTTAACTGCTAATCGAGCAAACTCAGATGGAATTAACATCGAACTCTCTACATGCACATGGGCATCAATAAAACCGGGTAAGATATAATTTTCACAAGCTTTATCTGTTTCTTGAATAGATATTATTTTATCCTTTATAATCGTTATTTCAGCAGGAAATATTCTTTTGTTTTCAATATCTATTAAATGATGATATAAAATGGTTTGTTGCATAGTTTAAAATTAAAAAAGGTTAAGCACAGTTGATTAACCTTTTTGATTAATGTTTATTTTAACCATTTTCTACATTGGTTCAACATCGCACTCATATCTTTTGGCAATGGCGCTTCAATGGAGAGTAATTTCCCATTGGGATGTTTAAATGTAAGTTGATACGCATGCAACCCTATTCTGCTTAATATTGGCATTTCCTCTTCTTCATTTTTTGAAAGATGGTATCGTTTTTTAAGTGACGAGATATAAATAGGATTGTCTTTTCCATACAAACCATCACAAACTAATGGATTCCCCATGTTGCTACAATGGATTCTAATTTGGTGGGTTCTCCCTGTTAATAATTGAAAGGATAGATAAGAAAACATACCAAATGATTCTAGGGTTTCATATTCAGTTATACTTGGTTTGCCTTGCTTTGCATTGATAATCATTTTCCCTTTAATCGTTGGGTGTTCCATGATGGCTTCCTCAATTCGTCCACTGGGTGCAGGCGGTGTTCCATGAATAATACCTCTGTAAAATTTTTCAACTTCTCTGGTTTCAAATAATTTAGAAGTATACCGATGGGTTGCTTCATCTTTTGCAAAACAAATACAACCGCTTGTTTCTCTATCTAATCGATGTACAATAAAAATGTTTCCGTATATTTTTCGAAGTGCTCCAGTTATGTTTACAATTTCAGCATTGTGTCTATCCGGAATTGAGAGAATTCCTGATGGTTTATTGATGAAAACATATTCATTGTCTTCGTATAAAATTGCTAGCTTCATTTTACTTAAAATGTTTTAAAAATAAAATTTCCTTTTCAGTTAATTCCCTCCATTTTCCTCGTTGAACATTTTTTTTTGTTAAGCCAGCATAATAAACTCGATCTAATGCTTTTACTTGATAACCTAAGCTTTCAAAAATTCTACGAACAATTCTATTCCGTCCAATATGAATTTCAATGCCAATTTCTCGCTTGTCTTTCAAATCTGTATAGGCCAATTCATCTACAGGCGCCAGCCCATCTTCTAAAACTATTCCTGTTACAATTTTTTCAAAATCACCTTTTGTCAGTGGCTTATCTAAAACTACTTGGTATATTTTTTTGACATTGTTTTTTGGATGTGACAATTTTTGAGTTAAATCGCCATCGTTGGTTAACAACAACAACCCAGTGGTATTTCTATCCAATCTACCGATTGGGAAAATTCTTTGCTCTGGAGCTGCTCCCAGTAAATCCATCACCGTTTTTCTTCCTTCCGGATCATCGGTTGTAGTAATATAATCTTTGGGTTTATTTAATAGATAATAAACTAATTTCTTTTGAATATAAATTCGTTTCTCTTCAAAAATAATATGATCACTTTCTGAGACTTTAAAGCCAGGCTCTTTAATCACCTGCTCATTCACTTTCACTTTGCCTTCTTTGATAATTTCCACCGCATCTCTTCTTGAACAAATTCCACAATGTGAAATATATTTATTAAGCGGCATGATTTCATTACTAATCGGTGCTTGATTTTTTGACTTTTGTTTTGAATTTACATTCGACAAATCACTCCCTTCAAAAATGGGATGTTCGCCTGCCTTGTAATTCTTATTAGTAAGTTTAGTGCTTGACTTTTCTTTTTTTACAAACACTTTTTTTACAGTTTCTACAGGAATGTATCCAGGTTTTAATTTTTCTTCTTCAGCTAAAAATGCGCGTTTACTTTTACGTTGTTTTTTTGCTTTTGAAGGTACTACATTGTTTACTTCCCCTTTTTTTAATTTTTTTCCTGGAGTAGGTTTTGCAAAATCAGAAGGACTTGGAATATATTTTTTTGCCATAATTATTTTATTTTGAAGGGTGATTTACATTCGCCAATTGGCCACATGCGGCATCAATATCTTTACCACGACTTCTTCTTAATCGTGCATTAATTTTATTTCGTTCCAAGTATTGCATAAATGCATCCACTTTTTCTTCAGTAGGCTTTGCAAAAGCTGCTAATGAAATTGGATTGTATTCTATAATGTTTACTTTGCTTGGGACTTGTCGGCAAATTTTAATTAACTCATCCGCATCCTCAACACTGTCATTGAAATCTTTAAATAAAATATACTCGAATGTAATTGGACTTTTTGTTGCTTTGTAAAAATAATTTAATGACTCTATTAAAACTTTTATATTATTGGTTTCATTAATAGGCATGATTTCATTTCGCTTCACATCATTTGCGGCATGTAAAGAAACGGCTAAATTAAATTTCACTTTATCATCCGCTAATTTTTTAATCATTTTTGACACGCCAGCGGTTGAAACCGTTATTCTTGATGGCGACATTCCCATGCCATCAGGCGAAGTAATTTTTTCGATTGATTTTAGCACATTGTTATAGTTCAATAATGGTTCTCCCATACCCATAAAAACAATGTTGCTCAATTTCTTTTCGTAATTGGATTCTGATTGATCATTCAAATGTTTTACTTGATCATAAATTTCATCAAACTCCAAATTTCGCTTCCTATCCATATAACCCGTTGCACAAAACTTGCAACTCAAACTACACCCAACTTGAGATGAAACACAAGCAGTGACTCTTGTTTCGGTAGGAATTAACACTCCTTCTACAAAATGGCCGTCATGTAAAACAAATCGATTTTTAATTGTTGTGTCATCACTGATTTGAGTATGATCAATATTGAGCTTACCTAAAAAGTATTCTTCTTTTAAGCGTTCGCGAGTAGCTTTAGAAAGATTGAGCATTTCATCTATCGATGAGATGTTTTTTTGCCAAATCCATTCGTTGATTTGCTTGACTCTAAAAGGCTTTTCGCCAATAGATATTATGAGAGTTTCTAACTCGGCTTGAGACAAATGTCGCAGATTTTTCATCTGTGTAAAAATTTTAGTTCGTAAAGATAAACAAACCTTTTCGTTATTTCATAAATATAGAGATATCGAACAGGATTCTGTCGATTCCTATACTTTGTAATCTTTTTTTATTTCAACTAATATTAGAAAGGTACATCTCCACTGAAGTCAGTAGATGATGATCTGCCAAATTCATCATCCACATTAAAGTCACTGGCTTTTGATTTTAATTTAGCATATCCATCATCAATGCTAAGTTTTGGACCTTCACCGTAAGTACCTTTTATGCCAGCAGATGGGTCTTGCATATTTTGTGATGGATTACCAAAATTATGTTCATCTGGCATATCTTCAAATTTTTGGAATGCAAGATTGGCTTTCACTTTGACAACGTCTGTGGTACCATTTCTATGTTTGGCAATATTGATCCATGTTTCACCAGGAATAGGTTCTCCTTCTGGATTTTTATCTACTCCATAATATTCTGGTCGATATAAAAACATCACCATATCCGCATCTTGCTCAATAGCTCCTGACTCTCTAAGGTCACTCAATTGAGGAAGCTTAGCTGCTCCTGTACGGTTTTCTACACCCCTATTTAATTGAGAAAGTGCAATAATTGGAATTTCTAATTCTTTAGCCAAGCCTTTTAAATCACGAGAAATTTTTGAAATTTCTTGCTCCCGATTTCCGCCTTTATCGTTGCTTCCTTGCATTAACTGTAAGTAGTCAATGATGACCATTCCTAAACCATATTTTTGTTTTAATCGACGACATTTTGCACGAAGTTCAAAAATATTAAGTGCAGCTTGATCATCTATAAAAATATTTGCCGACCCCAAACGTGGCATCCGTTGGTGTATTTGCACAATTTCATGATCTGCTAATTGCCCTTTAGAAATTTTTTCTAGAGGCACCTCTGTTACAGCCGACAACATCCTTTTTACCAATTGCCCAGCACTCATCTCCAAAGAGAAAAAAGCTACCCCAGTTGGTTTTTCTTTATTCATTGCAGCATTCATTACCAAATTTAAGGCAAAGGCAGTTTTACCAACAGCAGGACGAGCAGCCAAGATAATCAAATCAGTCTTTTGCCATCCAGAAGTAATTTTGTCTAGCGCTTTAAAACCAGAAGGAATCCCTGTAAAATCATCTTTCTTTTGTGCTTGGGTTTCAATCTCCGTAATCGTTCGTGATAAAATAGAACTGATGCTTGAGAAGTTCTTACGAAGATGTTTATCCGTAATTTCATATAAATTCGTTTCTGCTTTATCCAACAAATCAAATACATCAGTACTATCTTCATAAGCATCACTAATCACATCTCCACTCATGCGAATTAACTCACGCATAATGTATTTTTGCATCACAATACGAGCATGTTCCTCAATATGCGCGCTGCTCACCACGTCTCTTGTAAGGCTGGTTACATAGTAACTTCCTCCAACCATTTCAAGCTCATTGTTTTTTCTTAAATCTTCTGTAACAGTTAAAAAATCAATCCGTGAACCATTGTCGAATAATCTTCGAATGGAAGCATAAATGCGCTGATTGGCATCACTGTAAAAACAATCAGGTGATTGAATAATTTCTAAACACTCCGCTAATTTTTGTGGTTCTAACATGATTGCACCCAAAACTGCTGACTCTAAATCAGACGCCTGTGGTGCAGATTTCCCATAAAGCATCGGTGATAAATCTGCTTTCTTAGTTCGTGTATTTAATTTTGTAGAAACTGCCATGATGTATATTAAAAAAAATTAGAGGGACACGAAAGTAATTTTATTTCAAGGATTCTTCGTCATCTATTTTATTTAATATTTATACGCATCAATTCAGATGAAATTCACATAGTTATACACATTGACTTTTGGCAATATCATTATACCTTCTATATTTATCCACAAAAAGTCGCACTGATTAAAAAAAGACCTGTTCGATATTTAGTTTGATAAAAGTATATCATCTGGCAAAATGGTTATTTCAGCAATTGACCCTTTGAAAATATGATAAATTAAAACACATGATTTAAACTCAAGCAAATTCGATTCTTACTTAAAAATGCAGTTTCTGTTTTCAAAAATAATTATGCTTTACTTTTGAAAAAATCTATGGCAGCAGATTTTAAATAAAAATCGAACCCATGAAAAAGATTCGCTAAAATAATATTTAATAATAGCATAAACTAAAATATAAAAAAATGCAATCAACATCATTAGCCTATTTAAAAAAAGAAATTCAAGCAATGCCCAAAGCTGAATTAATAGAGGTTTGCAACAAGCTCATTAAATATAAAAAAGAAAATAAAGAATTATTGCATTATGTATTGTTTGAAAGCACCAATGAAGCATACTATGTGGAACAACTCAAAAACGAAGTGAGTAAAATGTTCCAAGATGTAAATACTCAAACTGTTTATTTCGCTAAAAAAACCATTCGGAAAATCCTTAGATTCATTGCTAAATATTGTAAATTTTCAGAAATACCTACTACACACATTGATGTACTCATACACTTTTGTAAAGAAATGAATCAACTTTCATTGCATTGGAAAGAACATAAAGTAATGGTCAATTTATATCAAAGTCAACTCAAAAAAATTGAAAAATTGATCGCTACATTGCATGAAGATTTACAATATGATTATCGACAAAAATTAATACTTGATCAATAAAAATTATTTTCCACCATATAGAAAATAGAAATATGCTATTTAGAAAATTTTTCACCCACTTAATTATTTGGGACTAACATTGCAGTCTAAACTATTTTATATGACAAAAAACATTTTTAAGTTAACAACATTATTTATTGCAACTGCAATCATTTCATTTTCATCATGTACTAAAAAAAATGATGACCCTACGTTTTATTCGAGCTTATCTGTAACTCACGCTTCACCTGATGCACCTGCTGTAGATATTTTGATTGACAATTCGAAAGTGACAACAGCTCCTTTTTCATATACAAATACTACTGGTTATTTAAAAAATCTTATTTCTGGAAAAAGAAACATTAAAGTAAATGTTGCTGGTACTACAACGAATGTGATCAACGCAGACATTACTTTTGAAGGAAATAAAAGCTATTCTTTATTTGCAATTGATTCTGTATCAAAATTATCTACTTTATTGACAGTTGACGATTTAACAACACCTGCTGCAGGAAAAGCACATGTACGTTTCATTCATTTATCACCTGATGCACCAGCTGTTGACATAGCAGTGGTGGGAGGACCAGTAGTTTTTCCAAACAGCAGCTTTAAACAAGCTAGTGCGTTTACACCATTAGCAGCTGGAACTTACAATTTAGAAGTTAGAGTAGCAGGAACATCTACAGTTGCATTAACATTACCTCCAATCACGGTGGCTGATGGAAAAATCTACACTGTTTTTGCTAAAGGATTTTTGACTGGCACTGGCACTCAAGCCTTGGGAGCTGAAATTATCGTAAATAACTAATTCCATTTATAACTACAAAATAAAAAAGAGCCTACATGTTGTAGGCTCTTTTTTATTTACATTATTTCTTCATAATTCAAGCCCACTTCTTCTTCCTCAATAAAAATTTCTTCCTCAATAATTGGGTAAAATGGGGCTACAAACGACTTCACTTTTTCATTGAACATTTCGCCTTCATTAAATAAAAAATGTATGCGAATCGCTTGAGCATAAAAAGGCAAATTCATTTCCAAAATTTTTTCTTTCAGCAACATTAAACGCGCTGCATCTTTCTCGGTAGTAATGATAATTTTATTTGAATTAGCAATGTGATGAAAGGCATCATTCATTTCATTTAAATCATCAATCGAAAAATAATGATGATCTTTATAAGGCAAGCAATGCACCTTCTTAAATTCTTTTTCTAACTTCTCTTGCAATGGCTTAGGATTAGCAATCCCTGTAACCAAAAGCACTTCGGTGTCTTGACTAATCTCTTTTTGTAATGGGGTTAGTGAATAAATATTGGCATAATCTATTGCAGAAAAATAAACTTGTTGGTGAATCATTGGATTGATTTCAGTAATCAATGCCTGTTTTTCATCTTCAGAAAGGTGTTGAGGACATTTTGTAATGATAACTACGTCAGCACGTTTATAAGCATTTCTACTTTCTCGTAATAAGCCAAATGGCATGATAAAATCTCTTGTAAACAATCGATCATAATCAGTCAATAAAATATTCAAGCCTGCTTTTACAGTTCGATGTTGAAAAGCATCATCTAACAAAATTACTTGTATATCTTGTTTGCGTTGCAACAATTCTGGGATGGCAGTCATGCGCTCTTCAGCAACACATACCTCTATGGTAGGATATTTCGATTTAAACTGAAAAGGCTCATCACCAATATCTCTTGCATTGCTATTTGCATCCGCTAATTTAAAACCTCTCGTATGTCGTCTGTAACCTCTGCTTAGTGTCGCTACTTTATATTCGTTTTTTAGTTGCTCTATTAAATATTCAATATGCGGACTTTTACCAGTACCGCCTACTGTAATATTTCCCACACAAATCACAGGTAAATTAAATCCAATTGAGTCAAAAATTTTCCAATCATAAAACTTGTTTCTCAACAAAATAACGACACCATACAACAAGGCAAATGGCAAAGAGATATACTTCAACAACGACAAAATCAGTTCTTTCATTTATTTTATTATTTGAATATTTTTTTTCAATACCCAAAGAAACTCATTTTGTTTGTTTTTT
>CANGUS010000048.1 GCA_947457085.1 Bacteroidota bacterium | reverse complement strand
ATTTAGTAATCGCATGTCGCACTTTTTCATCTATATTTCCAGTAACCTCACCTCCTTGGATGTGCGCCAAAGGAATATTCATATACGACGCAGCAATTGCAGTTGCCATGGTCTCAAAACGATCTGCAATGGTTACCACAATATCTGGTTTTATGTTTTCAAAAACCGATGATAATTCGAGGATTCCGATGCCAGTCGTTTTAGCAGCAGCAGCAAGGTTTTCACCTTCCAACACATTAAATACTTTTGCTGCAATTTCAAAACCATCGTTTTCAATAACTTTCACTGCAGAACCATATCGATCCAATAATGCGGAAGCTGCAATCACTAATTGCAACTCCAAATCTGGATGATTTTTAATTGCTTGAAGAGCCGTTTTTATTCGGCTATAAGATGGACGAGCTGTTACAACTACACAAATTTTTCGTTTTTTAGACATACTATTTTTTATTTTAAAACAAGGTCAACTTATTCAATATCTTCCATTTGGATAAAACTCCACTGAGTTACATCTTTATTCAGTTTTTTGCCTACAACCATAGAATAATCTTTTGCAGAAATTCCTTGATTGCCCGGTTTTTTTGATTCCAAATCTTCCAATGCAAGTATAGTTCCTTTGGATAAATTTTTATTGATGGCAATACTTTTACCAAACATAATTTTTAATTCTGCAAATGCAGATACATCTTTTTTATGATCATCATGCGCAAGTGAAGTAGTAATTTGTTTGACTCCAATCACCAACTCTTTAATTTCTGAAATGGTTAGAGAGGCTTTTGCATCAGGACCAAACATTTGTTTGTCAAACACGGCATGAAACTCCAACATGCTAGCCCCCAAGGCAGTGGCAGCCAAAGCAGATACAATCGTGGATGAATGGTCTGAAAAACCAACAGGCATATTAAATTTTTCCTTCATTGCTTGAATCATATTCAAACCCCATTGTGCCGGCAAAGTAGGATATGCTGTGGTACATTGCATTATGCTTAATTCATTGCCAAAAGGTTTTAAAAAATCAATTGCTTGTTCTAATTCATTCCAATCACTCATGCCAGATGATAAAATAATTGGCTTTTTTGTTCGCGCTATTTTTTCTAACATCAAAAAATTAGTCATTTCCCGTGAACCAATTTTATATCTTTTCACATGGATTTATTCCAATAGTTCTACTGCAGCACAACTAAATGGAGATGAAATAAATTCGACCCCTTTTTCCTCACAATGCGTTTTTAAACCTTGCCATTGTTCGAGTGTAAATTCCATTCGTTTCCAATAATCAAAACGAGTTTCATCTTCGTAGCTAAACTTCACTCTAAATGGCTCAAAATCACTGCTTTCTGCTTCAGCAATATGGGTTTGGAATTTTACCGCATCTACCCCAGCATTTGCCAAGGCGTCAATATAACTGTGCGCGATTCCTAAACTTCCTTCATGTGCTTGCGCTATTTCTGCTATAATAAACATGCTTAATTTTAATTTTGTACATGGCTTCGCCGAGGTCAGTCACAGGTTATATGCTAACGATGGCAGATATGATATATTTAAAAGTCACAAGTTAAGGAACTTTTTGTATTTTTTTTTGAAGAAATGAGAGAGGAACATTTACTTCTATTTTTTTTTCTAATGCTTTAATTTCAATGATTACTTGATGTTTCCCTTTTCTTCTGATACATTTTGCTACTAACCCTGTAAAAACACCTCGTATCACTTCAACATCTTCTCCCTCGGAAATATCAACTGGCTCATGAATGTCAACAAAATCAGGCTCTTTCAATAATATTTTTAAATTATTAATTTCATATTCTCTGATTTTTGCTGGTTTTTTTAAATACCGTACAATATTCAACACTCCTGTTGTATTTAAAGAGTGTATGATTTCTTCATCCGTTGCATAAATAAAAATAAAACTGGGAATGAGTGGACTTTGAATTTTCTTTTTTCTGTCTGTCCAAATTCTTACGGTATCTATTAAAGGCAAATACACTTCAATATTTTTTTGAAGCAATCGTTGTTCAACTTTTTTTTCAGTTCGAGGCATTGTATAAAGTGCATACCAATTTCTTTCCATGATATTCTCTTGCACAATATTCTCTTTTTGTATACTCAAATCCATAAACTGTAATGAAAGAAGCTCTTTTCACAATACATTACCTCTTTAGCAAAACTACTAAAATTTTTACCCTATTAGAAATTATCTAATCATTATATTCTACTTTATTCGTTGAAAATCAAATATTTAATTCATAGGAAAATTATTTTTATATTTTTGTGTAGTAAGTTTACACTGTTAATATGAACCCTTCTACACTTTCTAATTTTAAAAATAGAAAAATTATAGCGATTGATTTTGATGGAACATTGGTAAAAGATGCCTACCCATCGATTGGAAAACCAATGCCATTTGCATTTGACACTTTAAAAAAATTACAAGCAGAAGGTCATCTATTAATCCTTTGGACCTACCGAAGTGGTAAAGCACTGGATGAAGCGGTGGAGTTTTGTAAAAACAATGGCATCGAATTTTATGCCGTTAATAAAAACAATCCCGAAGAGGAATTTACAGACAATACGCCTCGAAAAATAAAAGCAGATGTATTTATTGACGATAGAAACATTGGTGGTTTCCTCGGCTGGGGCAAATATTATCAACTCATCAATCCAAATGCTGCTCCTTCCTTAACACAAGTACCTCAAAAAAAGAAAGGGTTTTTTGGATTTGGAAAAAGGTAAATAGATAAAGAAATTTGAGTCGAGAGATGAGAGAGATGAGGTATTAGCCTTTATACTTTTGTGCTTCTTTGAAACTTTATGACTTTGTGGCAAAAAAACTATTTCCCTACATAATTTTGTGGGGTTATTTTTTTCAATTCCTTTTTAATTTCTGGTTTAACATTTAATGAATCTACAAAGGTATGCATGCTTTCTTTATTTATTTTAACAGCTCCTCTTGTCAGTTCTTTCAATGCTTCATAAGGATTAGGATAGTTTTCTCTGCGTAAAATGGTTTGTATCGCTTCTGCAATTACAGCCCAATTATTTTCTAAATCATCATTGATTTTTTCTTCATTTACGATGAGTTTATTCATCCCTTTTAATAATGATTTAGTTGCTAAAATGGTGTGTGCAAATGGCACTCCAATATTTCTCAAAACAGTTGAATCTGTTAAATCACGTTGCAAACGAGAAATAGGCAATTTTGCTGATAAGTGCTCAAACAAAGCATTTGCCATGCCTAAATTTCCTTCTGCATTTTCAAAGTCTATAGGATTTACTTTATGCGGCATGGCCGAACTTCCTACTTCATTTTTGTTTACTTTCTGTTTAAAATAATCCATCGAAATATATTGCCAAACATCTCTACTAAAATCAATCAAAATGGTATTGATGCGTTTTAATGCATCGAAATGTGCTGCTAAATTATCGTAATGCTCTATTTGTGTAGTGTATTGCATTCGTTTTAATCCCAACGTTTTATCTACAAATTGATTTGCAAATTTCTTCCAATCGGTTTTTGGAAAAGCTACATTGTGTGCATTGAAATTACCGGTGGCACCACCAAATTTTGCTGCAAAAGGAATCATTTTCAATAAGGCCATTTGGTTTTCTAAACGCTCTACAAATACATGTATCTCTTTTCCTAAACGAGTAGGTGAAGCAGATTGTCCATGGGTTTTAGCCAACATCGGTATTTTTGCCCACTCTTTTGCAAACGATTTTAATAAACTAATAATTTCATTTATTTTTTCGTTATAATCATTTTGCAATGCATCTTTCCAAAGCAATGGAATAGCTGTATTATTGATATCCTGAGATGTTAAGCCGAAATGTACCCACTCTTTTTGTTTATCTAACTTCAGTGCAGTCAACTTTTCTTTGATGAAATATTCTACCGCCTTCACATCGTGGTTGGTCACTTTTTCAATGTCTTTTATTTTTACTGAATCTTCTAATGAAAAATCAGTTACAATATTTCTCACTTCTTTAATTTGTTTGGCTGTTAATGCAAACATTTTTTGTTCAGACAATGCTATGAAATATTCTATTTCTACATACACTCTGTAAAAAATCAAGGCATGTTCAGAAAAATAAACAGATAAATCAGAAAGTTGATTATGATAACGACCATCAATTGGAGAGATAGCTAATAGTGAATTGTATGCTTGCATAAAAATATTTAGGTCGCAAAGTTAAGGAAAGCAATCTTAACCCTCTATATTTGCAACCCGTTTATGCAAAAAAAGATTAGAATAGGTGCTGTTAGTTATTTAAACACCAAACCATTAATATATGGATTTGAACAAGGTCTATTAAAAGATGAAATAGAGTTAGTGACCGACTATCCTGCTAAACTAGCTTCTTTACTTCAAAAAAATGAGATTGACATTGCTCTATTACCAGTAGCTGCAATCACTAATATCAACGATGCAAATACATTCAGTGATTTTTGTATTGGTGCAAAGCAAGATGTTGCCAGTGTGTGTTTGTTTAGTGAAGTGCCGATTGAAGAAATTCAAGAAATTTATTTAGATTATCAATCTCGAACCAGTGTTACCTTGCTTCGGGTGTTGCTTAAACATTATTGGCAAACGAGACCTATTTTAATTGAAGCCGACGAGCAATATATTTCTTCTATTAAAGATAAAAAAGCAGGTGTAATTATTGGAGATCGTGCGTTAGAACAACTCCCTAATTTTCCGTATGTATATGATTTAGCAAAGGCTTGGCAAGATTATACCCAATTGCCTTTTGTGTTTGCTACTTGGGTAACCAATCAAAAATTGTCTGATTCTTTTATTGAGTCGTTCAACAAGACCAATCAGCTTGGTTTCGCTCACTTAAATGAAATCATTGCTAACAATCCGTTTCCATCCTATGACTTAAAAAAATATTATACCGAAAATATTTATTATTCATTTGATGAAGAAATGAAAAAAGGCATGACCATGTTTTTAAAATTAGCAGAGCAGTTATAAATTTCAAGTACTCGATTTTTGATGTTATATTTAGTGTAATTTTACTTTTTGAATTAACTTTTTGAAAGACTATGATGGTAAAATTATTTGCAAGTGCTGTATATGGTGTAGAGGCTATCACGATCACCACGGAAGTTGATGTTTTAGATGGACTGAAATTTTTTGTGGTAGGATTGCCAGACAATGCTGTAAAAGAAAGTCAACACCGAGTAGAAAGTGCTATTAAAAATAATAATTATCGTTTCCCAAGAATCAAAGTCGTTGTCAATTTATCTCCTGCAGATATTCGAAAATCGGGCAGTTCATTTGATTTGCCCATAGCCATTGGTATTTTGGCAGCCACTGAACAAGTGAAAAAAGATAAATTAGACAAGTATGTAATCATGGGAGAGTTGTCTTTAGATGGTAGTATTTTACCAATAAAAGGCGCTTTGCCAATTGCCATTCAAGCTCGTAAAGAAGGCTTCGAAGCGTTGTTTGTACCCGTGCAAAATGCCAGAGAAGCAGCCATGGTAAATAACCTGAAAGTCTATGGAGTATCGCACATCAATGATCTCATCGAATTTTTAAATGGGAATGAAACCATGCAACCCATTGTAGTAGATACCCGAGATGAATTTTTTCATTCGCAATATGATTTTGAAATCGATTTTTGTGATGTAAAAGGACAAGAAAATATTAAAAGAGCCTTAGAAATTGCTGCTGCTGGTGGACACAATGTAATCTTAATTGGACCTCCCGGTGCAGGAAAAACCATGTTGGCAAAACGATTGCCCACCATATTGCCTCCATTGAGTTTGCAAGAGGCTTTGGAAGCAACCAAAATACATTCAGTAGCAGGGAAATTAGCAGAAGACGCTACCTTGGTTTCTAAACGTCCATTTCGATCGCCACACCATACCGTAAGTGATGTTGCATTAGTGGGTGGTGGTGGAAATCCACAACCTGGTGAAATTTCATTGGCCCACAATGGCGTATTGTTTTTAGATGAATTGCCCGAATTTAAACGCACCGTTTTAGAAGTCATGCGACAACCAATGGAAGAACGAAAAGTGACTATTTCTCGAGCAAAAATGTCAATCGATTATCCTGCAAACTTTATGTTGGTTGCCAGCATGAATCCTTGTCCCTGCGGCTATTTCAATCATCCAGAAAAACAATGTACTTGCCCTCCAGGTGCCGTTCAAAAATACTTAAATAAAATTTCGGGGCCTTTATTAGACAGAATTGACTTGCATGTAGAAGTGACTCCGGTTCCATTTGCTGAATTATCGAACATGAATGCTAAAGTGCAAGAAAAAAGTGAATCTATCAGAGAGCGGGTTTTAAAAGCAAGAGCCATTCAGGGAGAACGATATAAAGACAGTGTGGGTATTTATGCCAATGCACAAATTAGCAGTAAACAATTACAATCCCTTTGTGTACTGACGCCGGCTGGTCAAAATTTATTAAAAAAAGCCATGGAGCGTTTAAATCTTTCCGCAAGGGCATATGATCGAATTTTAAAAGTCTCCAGAACCATTGCTGATTTAGCAGGCAGTGAAGAAATAAAAACCGAACACCTAGCGGAAGCCATTCAATACAGAAGTTTGGATAGAGAAAACTGGGGCGCTTAAATTAGTTCCTTTTTAATTTATTTTTCAAAATGGATATAAGTGAAATCGCAAATTGATTTCGGATGATAAAGAATAAATAAATAGCATAAAAAAATACGGCTACAAAAACAGCGAGTAGCAACGAAAATAAATTGATTGGTAAATAATATTGAACACTCATTTTTACGCCTACAAAAATAATGGCAGTTGCCAAAGCCAATAATAAATAGGGTAATAAAGAAAATGACACTTGAGCTACCCATTTTTTGCTGGCCAAATAAAAATAAATCAACATCCCTATTTCTGATACAATAATGGCCAGTGAACAGCCTTTATCTTGCCAAAAATAGCTGAATCCTATGCATCCAACTACAAAAAGCATGCTTCCTAATACATACCCTTTCAAAGCAGTTTGATCTTGATGATGCGACAATAAAACTTGTCTGCTAAAAAAATAATTCAAGGATTTAATCATTGGATAGGCAGACAATATCAGTAAATTATCGGCTACCAATTGCAAGGTTTTTCCAAAATAGATGGCTGTAAAAAAATGAGCAAAAACAAATAATCCTATGCTTAATGGAATACTGAATACAAAGATTAATTGAATTGTTTTTTCAAACAATGCATTCAATTCTTCTTGTTTTTCTTCATGAACTAAAATGGTCGCACGAGGAAAAAAAACAGCAAATAAATCCGTGATTAATGCGCCACTGATTCGAACAATTTTTACTGCATTCCCATAATACGCAACGGCCACAAAAGTAGAGGTAAACCCAAGCATTACATTGTCTAACATGAGCGTCACACTGTGAATTAAACCTATCAAATAAGCTGGCAAACAGCTTTTAAAATCTATTGTAAGATTTGAAAAAGACAGTTTGAATTTGGGTAAAATTTGTATAGCATTCAACACAATATTTACCATCATGGTGCAAACAATGATCCCATAATATTTTTCAAAATCGCTTGGTAATTTGATCAATAAAAAAATAAAAAACAATCCTACAAAGCGGGTAACGATACTTCTAATGGCAATGTATTTAAACTTTTCGGTGCCCCAATAATACCATTCACAATTAAACACATTGCCAACATAAAATAAAATTGAAAACCACAGCATGGTGGTACTTTGAATTTTTAACCACAAAAAATAAAGAGACAATGCATAAACAACAGTGACCAACAAAGTGCTTACAATATGCAAACTAATTAATTGATTGCTGCGCTCTTGAAGTGCTTTTTTGTTGCTTTGTAATTTAGAAATTTCTCTTACCGCAAAAGTAGAAAATCCTAATTCAGCAACCACCACAAGAAAATAAGTCAATGAATCGATGCTGTTAACTTTCCCAATTCCTTCTGCTTCCAATACTCTACTGATATACGGTATAGATAGTAATGGAAAAAGAATCTGGCTTACAGAGAGTAATAAATTGTAGAATAAATTTTTTTTAAGTGCCAATGACTTTGAATAAATAATGTGGTTTCAAATATACATTTTTATTATGTAGCCAATAAAAAAAGCAGACCGTAATCTGCTTTTTAATTTATTTTTTTAACGTTTATTATTTTCTTTTAGCCGTTTTTTTCTTTTTAGAAACGGGTTTTTTATAAACACTGCTTTTCTTAGGTTTAGCACTAGGAGGAGTCAATAATTTGATTATTTTTTTCTGTGTTTGCAATGTAAATTGGTTACCAGCATAATCAAATTCTGTTAAACTTTTTAACTGACCCATTTCAACTGGTACGTCTTTTAATTGATTGTTGGTCATATTCAATTTGTTCAGGCTCGTCATCATTGAAATTTCTGCCGGTATTTCTGTAATTTGATTATTGCTCAAATCCAACGTTTGCAACCCCTTTAAACCTACCAATACGATTGGAAAATCTACAAAGCTATTATGCCCAGCAATTAAAGTTTTTAAATTTCTTAGATTGGTAAACGAGGTTGGCAAATCATATATTTTATTTCCTCCATTTCCATCACCTAAAATAAGGGTTTCCAAATTGGTTAAATACCCAATTTCTTCAGGTAAAAAATGTATGTTGTTATTCACTAAATTCAATTCTCTCAATTTAGGTAATAGACGAATATCTGCTGGTACATAATTTAAATTACAACTGCTCATGTCTAAGCTGGTAATATTTTTCATTTGACGCACCAAAGCCAACATGGTTTTCGGATTTTCTACTTTGTTACCACTAAATTTAAACGTAGTTAAGGATTGTAAATTATTGATTTCGTTTGGTAAAAAAGTGATTGGATTGCCTGTAATATCTAATTCTTCTAAGTTTTTACAATTGGCAATGCTCACTGGAAGCGTTGATAATTTATTGTTTCGTAAAATAATTTTACGCAATTTTTTCAATTCCCCAATAGTAGATGGTAATGAGGTTAAATTGTTGTTTGATAAATCCAATACTTCTAAATCTCCTAATAAATAGATATCAATTGGAAGACTGCTAATATTTGTATTTTGAAGTGTTAATTCTTTCAAATTAGGATATCTAAAAATTTCCTTTGGGAAATCGTTAAAAGGCTGACTTTTGATTCTTAAAAGTTGAATACAAACATTTTCATATGCAGCAGAAGGCAATTTTTCGAATACTTTATCTGGGTCACAAGGACTCGCTAAAGGGTAATATTGTTGAGCCGTTGCGCCAAACGAAAATGAAATAAATAATAAACTATAAATCAACTTCTTCATGATTCTAATAAAATTTGGCTTAAAAATATATCCTTTTTTGCCAAAAACATAATTTTTTATAAAACTTATCGATAAATGTCCCTAAAAAGGGTGGTTTTGAAATTATTTTTTACCTGAAAATAAATGCTTTTCAGAATGGTAAGAAGAGCGAACCAAAGGACCACTTTCTACATAATCTAAACCAATTTGATAGCCTATTTCTTTAAATTCAGCAAACTCATCTGGATGTACAAAACGAACAACAGGCAAGTGTTTGGCAGTTGGTTGTAAATATTGACCAATTGTTACTACATCACAGCCATTGTCATATAAATCTTGTAATGTTTGAATAACTTCTTGTTTTTCTTCTCCTAAGCCAAGCATAATACCACTCTTGGTTCTCATTCCTCCTTTTTTTAAGGTGCGAATAACATCCATGCTTCGATGGTATTTGGCTTGAATACGCACTTTTCGAGTTAAT
>CANGUS010000047.1 GCA_947457085.1 Bacteroidota bacterium | reverse complement strand
GTTGCTACGTCTAAAAATAATGTAATTGGTATCAAAAATCAATTACCTTGGCACTTGCCTGCCGATTTAAAATATTTCAAATCATTAACCAATGGTCACTCCATTATCATGGGTCGAAAAACCTATGATTCAATTGGACGACCTTTGCCAAATAGAGAAAATATAATTATTACAAGAGATGAAAGTTTTTCTTCTACAGAATTAGTTGTAACACATTCTATTGAGGAAGCTATACAGCATTGCCATGGACAGGAGGAAGTATTTATTATTGGTGGAGATACCATTTACAAACAAACATTGTCCATCGCTACGAAATTATACATCACCCGGGTTGATACAGTGATTGAGGATGGGGATGCATTTTTTCCTGAAATAAATGTAGCCGAATGGAAAAAAGTTTCTGATGAGTATTTTGAAAAAGATGAAAAAAATAAATTTCATTACAGTTTTGAAGTCTATGAGCGAATTGCTAAACAGTAAAACTAGATGAAGAAATTATTTTTAATAAAGGAATATATAAAATATTATTTTTCTGCAAAACGCGGTGGCCATGGAGTTCATTCACCCTTTGTATTTGATTTTGTAGAGACTATTTTAGAAGATTCTCGTTCTTTTTATGCATTTGATGAAATTAAACAATACCGCAAAATACTGTATAGCGAGGATACGTTATTGAAAATAGAGGATTTTGGAGCTGGTTCACATAAAAATAATCAGCTGCAACGAAAGGTTTCTGACATTGCTAAAACTGCTGGAAGAAATGAAAGATTCGGGAAAATATTATTTCGAATCGTTGATAAATATCAATTTGAAAACATTGTTGAATTAGGAACTTCACTGGGGATTGCTACTTCTTACTTAGCAAAAGCAAATCAAAAAGCAAATGTTACCACCATAGAAGGAAGTCCTGAAATTGCTCATAGAGCATCCAAAACATTTCAATTTTTACAACTAAAAAATATTCATCAAGTTACCGGAAATTTTGATCATGTTTTAGCATCTACTTTAGCGAAACTTAAAAAGGTAGATTTATTTTTTATTGATGGCAATCATAGGGAGGAGCCAACCATTCAATATTATACTCAAGTAAAACCTTATTTGAACGAACATTCCATGGTTATTTTTGATGATATTCATTGGAGTGAGGGAATGCTTCGTGCTTGGGAAACTATAAAAAAAGACAGCGCCGTGACGCTGTCTATTGATTTATTTTTTATTGGAATTGTACTCTTTAAAAAAGATATCAAAGAGAAACAACATTTTGTTTTGGAATATTAGTTGTTATTAATGATCGTACCATCGGCATCCACATCAATAATTTTGTAGCCTAATCTTTCTAAACCAGGAGCAATTTTTGCTTTGTCGCCTGCTAACACTATTTTCATTTTGTCTACTTGCAACCATTTTTTAGCTAAGGTGTTAATTTGTTCCGTCGAAATGTTTTTCAACATTTCATTTTGTTTTGTTGTGTAATCGTTTGCTAAATTATATTTTAAAATCGTATACAATAAAGTTGCTTTTTGCATTAAGGTTTCATATTTTCTAGCTTCACTTTGACTAATTGCATTTTTCATAAATGAAAACTCATCCGCTTTAATTCCTTCATTTTTGAAGGTTGTTATTTCATTCATTACTTCACTTAGTGCACTGTCAGTTGCATTTGCTTTAATGCCAGATGAAAAAGTATAATTTCCTGTGTAATCATTACCAACAAAATTACTTCTTGCACCATATGTCCAGCCTTTATCTTCACGCAAGTTTAAGTTAATACGAGAGTTAAATGCACCTCCTAAAGGAAAGTTCATCAAACTATTTTTATAGTACTCGCCCAGTGCATCGTAAGTTAAACCAGTTACATAGCCCACTCTAAATTCTGTTTGTGCAGCTTTAGGAATATTTACTAAATAAATTGTTGAACCGTTCTTTTCTACATTTGGTAAAACAGGTTTAGGCAATTCTATTTTTGTATTAGGTAATTTAGAAATCATATCTTGAATTGGTTTGTAGCCAATTCCAGCTATATCACCAACTAGTACAAAACGAGCGCCATCTTGACTGATATAGTTATTATAGTAATCTTCAATGTCTTTCAATTCAATGTTAGAAACTGACTCTTCCGTTCCATTCACAGGTAAGCCAAAAATACTCTCTTTCCCATAATTTAATTTTGAATAGGCTGTATTAGCCACATTTGTTGCACGCGTTTTTGAATTATTAATCGACTCAATCGTTTGGTTTTTAATTCGATCAAATGATTCTTGTGTAAATTTTGGTTCCAACAATTTTTCTTCTAATAATGCCATTGTTGCATTGAAATTTTTTCTCAAACAACGCACATTAATTTTAGTTTCATCAAATTCTGTTTCAAATGAAATACTACTCCCCAATTTATCAAGCAAAGTACTCATCTCTTCAGCTGTATGTTTTTTTGTATCTTCATCCATCATTGCGGTGAATATATTTGCTAAACCAACTTTATTTAAATCGTTTTGTTCAACCAATCGTCCACCTTTTAAGCCAATAGAAAATACGATAATAGGGGCTTCATTATTTTCAGCAAAAATATTGCTGATGTTTTGGTTATTTGTTTTGTTTATCATTGGCAATTTTACAGGCGATGCTTCTTTAGCAATCGGCATAATGCTTCTGTCAAAATTATCATTTGCTTTTACATAGCTTAGTTTATCATAACCATAATTAGGCGCTTTGTAATTTGCTTGATTTACCTTGTAATTATCTTCATGGGCTATTAATTTTTCATTTCCTTTTGTCAATACGCTCAAAATAACCATATTCTTCCCTTTGATATACTGATTGTACACACGCATTACATCTGCTTTTGTCAATGCATTGTTTCTTTCCATTTCAGTTTTAATATAATTCACATTTCCTGTGAATGTAAAATATGAAGCTAGTTTTGAAACTTTACCACTCACACTTTCTAAACTGTAAATTAAGTTTGCTTCTCTGCTTGCTTTAAACTTCGCAATATCATCATCGGTGATGCCTTTCTTTTCAAATTCAGCAATGGCAGTTCTTACCGCTTTTTCCATTTCTGCTAGGGAAGTTCCTGGTTTGGGTGTAATGCTAAATTGAAAAGTACCTGCTAATTCATCTGTTGGATGATAAGAAGATGCACTTAATGCTTTTTGTGTTTTTACTAAATTTTGATATAAAATAGAAGTATTTGACCCGCCAATAATTTCAGCTAGACAATCCAATGCTACTTCGTCTTTGTCATATTGAGGAACGGTAGGCATTGCACAAACTAATTGAGGTATTTTAGCATAATCATCTACCATACTAACATATCTGTCTTTCTCAATTTTTGGTTGCGGCAATACTGTTTTTGTTACACTTGGGCATTTAGGGATAGAACCAAAATATTTTGTAGCCAAAGCTAAAACCTCTTTTACTTCTACATCTCCACCAACAGTTAAAACGGCATTATTAGGGCCATACCAACGCAAGAAGAAGTTTTTTAAATCTTGCACATTCACTCGGTTTAAATCTTCGATATAACCGATAGTCAACCAAGAATAAGGATGTCCGTATGGGTATAAATTTTTAGCCAATGTTTCCTGCACTAAACCATAGGGTTTGTTGTCATAATTTTGACCACGTTCATTTTTTACAGTTGCTCGTTGTACTTCGAATTTCTTTTGTGTAACAGCATCCAATAAAAAGCCCATTCTGTCTGACTCTAACCACAACATTTTTTCTAGTTGATTGCTAGGAACGGTTTCAAAATAATTGGTTCTGTCTTTATTGGTTGTACCATTAAGTACACCACCTGCTTCGGTAATAATTTTAAAATGTTGTTCATCGGCAACGTTGTCACTTCCTTGAAACATCATGTGTTCAAAGAAATGCGCAAAACCAGATTTGCCAATTTCTTCACGTGCAGAACCTACATGATAGGTAACATCAACATGTACTAAGGGATCACTGTGGTCTTCATGAATCAAAACGGTTAGCCCATTTGGTAACACGTATTTTTCATAAGGAATTACCACCTCATTGGCCGATTTTTTAGTTACTTTTTCTATCAATTTTGCTTGTGCAAATGACGATAGTGAAGTGAAAAATACAGCTGAAAATAAAATAAATTTACGAAGCATCATTTTTGTTTAAATTTAGAAAAGCAAGATATAAAAAAAAGACCAAGATTTATGTTTCTAACTAAAAAATGAATAATATTGTGTAACCTACCAAACAATATTATGGCCGATTTTAAAAGCATCAAAAATTGGGCTATTGACGAACGACCCGTTGAAAAGCTTATATCCAAAGGATCTGATGCACTCACCAATGCTGAACTACTTACTATTTTAATCAATACGGGCACCAGAAACAGAAGTGCATTAGACATTGCTAAAGATTTGTTGGAAAAAGGAAATCAAAGTTTATTAGAGCTTAGTAAATTATCGTTATCCGACTTCAAAAAGATCAAAGGGATTGGTGAAAAAAAAGCAGTTACTATTATAGCAGCACTGGAAATTGGTAAACGACGTCAGCTCTCCCAAGCGTTGGAAAGGCCCCATATCTCAAATTCAAAATCGGCCTACGAAATTTTAGTGACTTATTTTTTAGACATTGTCGTAGAGCAATTTTATGTCATTTATTTAAGTAATAATAATGCAGTATTGTCGGTAGAAAAAATGAGTGAAGGAGGTATGACGGCTACCATGGTGGATGCACGCGTAATTTTTAAACGGGCATTAGAAATAACAGGCGCAACTAAATTTGTATTGGCACACAATCATCCATCAGGAAATTTAAAGCCCAGTGAGGCCGACAAATTGCTCACTCAACGGATGAAAGAAGCTGGTCAGTTTCTCGAACTTCAACTCCTTGATCATGTCATTGTGGGGTTTAATCAATATTTTAGTTTTGCTGATGAAGGCTTGATTTAAATTTGAAGTACTTACTTTTCAATTATAATGCTATGCTCTCACCAATACCAAGTAAAACCAAATCAATATCGTGCTCTTTAAAAGAATCAACGGCTTGTTTGGTATCTATTTTTATATAACCAAATGTGTCGTAATGTACCCCAATTACTTTTTTAGCGTCTACGAATTCGGCAGCCATAATTGCATCGTCAATGCCCATTGTAAAGTTATCGCCAATAGGAAGTATGGCAAATTTTAAGTTCGCCCAACGAGAAATTAATTGCATGTCGAGGGTAAGGGCTGTGTCTCCACTATAATAAAAACTTTCTTTGTTGGCATAAATAATAAAGCCCATTGGGTTACCCCCATAACTGCCATCTGGTAGACTGCTACTGTGTTGTGCAACTACACATTTTACAGTAAATTCATCAAAGCTCCATTTGCCTCCAGTGTTCATAGGGTGGGTATTGGTTACTCCTTTTGAGTTTAACCATTCATGAATTTCCCAAGCACAAATTACCTTGGCTCCAGAGCGCAATGCAATGGCTTCACAATCTAAAATATGATCGGCATGTGCATGCGAAAGTAAAATATAATCTGCTTTGATTTCTTCTAGTTGAATGTCTTTGGCAAGTTCGTTCCCAGAAATAAATGGATCAAATAAAAGGGTGGTATTATTGATTTCGATGCTAAAACAAGCATGACCGTAAAATGTATATTTCATTTTTTTTACAATATTAAACAATTTCGATTTTTGAAATATGAAATAATTATTAAATTTAATAATCAATATGGTGTGACTAATTATATTCTTCTAAGTCTTGTATTATTTTTAAATCTTTTTCTGTAACGGATGTTTTAAAAAATACGCTCCAATAATATTTTTTGTTCATCATTGTCCCATGAATTATTCCTTTATTATATTGCCAAGTTTGAAAGATACTAAAGGAAACAAAAGCAATCAATAGTATAGAATATGAAATGCGAATTAATCTATTTTTATTAAAAATATATTCTGTGAAAAAACACATCGGAATTGCTAATAATGGAATAGTTTGAATGAGTGCTCTGCAACCGAGTCCCCATCCATATATCCAATTATGCCACGAAAAAACTAAATAAATAATTAGAATAAAAAAAACTGTAAAAGGCAATTTATAAAATTGTAATTGATGTTTTTTAGGAATAAAAAACATCCCTACAAATCCTAAAATCAACAAGGGAGAATATACGAACCAACCTTTTCTGTAACTCAATAAACCTTCAACAATTCTTAAACGATTAAATTCAAAATAATCATTTTCAGTATATGAATAATATAGCCAATGATTGGTTGTATATTTCCAATAAAAAATTAAAGGAAAGGTTGTGATGATTGTGGAAATTATAACAATTACTATTTGCTTTTTATTGTTCAATAAATATTTTATTTTGGTTGTGTTCCGACTACTAAAATTATTATTCCAAAGTAATGGAATTAAAAATATTAATATATCTATTGGTCTTGAAATTGCAGCAAGTCCAATACAAATACCTATTAATATGGAATAGGATGTTTTTGGATTATTATACCACTTGTATGTTAATAGCAAAATTGAACTAGTTATAAAAAACAAATAAGGATGAGACATTCCTGGATTTCCTACAGTATATTGAAATAAATTTGTACCTAGATAAATTATTAAAAGACTAATCGCAATTGAAAAATCAGTAAAGAAATTTGATAAGAACTTCCTCAAAATAAAAAGTCCTAAAAAAACAAATAAGATTGAGGACATTGCTACAGCATGTTGATAAGGGCTAGAGTAACCATCATTTTTATCTTGTTTAGAAATTGTAGTCCAAACATGTGCTATTGTAAAAAGTGGCAACTCGAATATTGCGACACCACATGGGTATTGATTACAACTAAATTTTGTTTCTTTACTTTTATGTATTCCATATTTTGAAAAAGCACCTCCACATAAGTTATAATTTTTATCAATTGAATCCAAGAAATTCATATTCCCTAAATCTTGATATATCATAGTTGCAGGTAAATAATGATAATATCCAACTATATCCCAATTTAATATTTCTCCACTTTTCCATTTACCATTTGAAAATGAACTTAATAAAGAATAAGCCAAGAGTATAATTATCATAAAAAATGATGTTGGATTCTTTTTAATTTTCATTTAAATATTTTTAGTCATTACATAATCATTCAACCAAAATTTGTCTAAAGGAATATCTATTTCTTCAACAATTTTAAAACCATTTTTTGCATAAAAATCGTTTGCTGGATTATTTCGGTTTACATTTAGTTCTAATGTTGAAAATTTTAATTCTATTCCATTTTTTTCAATGTGGTTCATTAATAATTTCCCAATGCCATTTCCTTGTGCTAGAGGATGAACATATATTTTACTGATATAATAATGCCCATTTTTTTCAAAACAATGGCAATAACCTAATAATTCATCGTTTTCTAAAGCGACTAAAAAATGGTTTGAAGGATCGATTATTTGTTCCTCTATTCTTTTTTGGCTATAAAATAGATTTAGCATATAATCAATTTGTTCTTGTGATATAATGTTGCAATAGGTAGCCTGCCATGTTTCTGTAGCCAATTTTATGATGTCATTTATATGATTTTTGTTCGCTTTCTGTATATTAATCATGAATTGCAAATATGAAAAGAAAAAATGATATATATTTACGCTCCTTATTTAAAAATACTATAATTCATGCAAGTTTGGTCTGATTATCAAGATACTAATAAAGAAAAATTTTTAGAAGAGTTAAAAGAATTGTTACGAATTCCTTCAGTAAGTGCACAAGAAACGCACAATGCGGATACCGCAAAATGTGCTGAAGCCGTAAAACAATCCTTGTTGAAAGCAGGATGTGATAGCGTTGAAATTTGCGAAACGGCAGGTCATCCTATCGTTTTTGGTCAAAAGTTTGTAGATGCATCTTTGCCAACCATATTAACCTATGGCCATTACGATGTTCAGCCAGCAGAGCCACTTGAATTATGGACGAATGGCCCTTTTGATCCAGTAGTTATCGATGGTAAAATTTATGCTCGAGGAGCTTGTGACGATAAAGGTCAAATGTATATGCATGTAAAAGCATTGGAAATCATGAATGCAACCAACACTTTACAATGTAATGTAAAATTCATTATTGAAGGGGAAGAAGAAGTTGGAAGTACGAATTTGGGTAAATTTTTGGAAGATTATAAAGAACAATTAAAGGCTGATGTAGTTTTGGTATCAGATACTTCCATGATCAGCATGGAGCATCCGAGTATTGAAACCGGTCTTCGTGGATTAGCATATATGGAAGTTGAAGTTGTGGGACCAAATAGAGATTTACACTCTGGCGTATATGGGGGTGCTGTTGCAAATCCAATCACTATTTTAAGTAAAATGATTGCTAGTTTGCACGATGAAAATAACCATATTACAGTACAAGGTTTTTACGATAAAGTGGTTGCATTAACAGAAGCAGAAAGAGTGGCATTAAATAAAGCGCCATTTGATTTAAAAGAATATACTGACGAATTAGGCATTGAAGAAGATTGGGGAGAGAAAGGGTATACTGCCTTAGAAAGAACCGGTGTTCGTCCAACATTAGAATTAAACGGAATGTGGGGTGGTTATATTGGAGAAGGAGCTAAAACGGTTTTGCCTTCAAAAGCAAATGCAAAGATTTCAATGCGTTTGGTTCCCAATCAAAATTCACATGAAATTGCAGAGTTGTTTACCGCTCATTTTAATAAAATAGCTCCTAATTGCGTGAAAGTAACTGTAACAGAACATCATGGTGGCGAACCAGTGGTTACACCAACCGATTCAATAGCTTACAAAGCCGCTGAAAAAGCCATTGCAACTACTTTTGGAAAAGATCCAATCCCTACCAGAGGTGGAGGAAGCATCCCGATTATCGCTTTATTTGAAAAAATATTGGGATTAAAAACAGTTTTAATGGGCTTTGGTTTAGACAATGACAATATTCACTCACCAAATGAAAAATTTGATGTAGCGAATTATTATAAAGGAATTGAAACCATTCCTTATTTTCATAAGTATTTCGCTGAAATGAAAAAATAAAAGTTGTCAGATGTCAGATGTCAGATGTCTGGAAAACAACTAATTAAAATAATAAAAAAACGGTCATCTGACAAGTGACATCATTAGCAATATGAATCAAGCATTATCCCCATCACGTAACGAAGTGATGTTATTTTTAGAAAAGGAAGTAGAAACAACAGGTTTAAATTATTTAAATCCAGTAGAAACTAATTGGCAACCAAGCGATTTATTACCAGTATCCAATTCAGACTCTTTTTTTGATGATATTAAAACTTTGCAAGGTCAAGCATCCAATATGGATTATGACTTATTGGCCGTATTGGTAGGAGATACCATTACTGAAGAAGCATTGCCTACTTATGAAACTTGGTTGAGCGGATTAAAAGGAGTGAGAGAAAATCCTTTTGGAGGATGGATGCAATGGATACGTAAATGGACTGCTGAAGAAAATAGACATGGAGATATTTTAAATCGTTATTTGTATTTATGTGGACGTATTAATATGAAGCAATTTGAAGCGTCAACACAATATTTAATCGCGGATGGTTTTGCATTAGATACAAATAATGACCCATACAGAACATTCATGTATACTAGTTTTCAGGAATTAGCTACCAACATCTCGCATCGAAGAGTAGCCACTTTGTCAAAGAAAAGTGGGAATACCATCTTGTCTAAAATATGTGGAATGGTAGCGGCAGATGAAGCACGTCATGCAACGGCATACAAAACCTTTATCGGTAGAATATTTGAATTAGATACCAATGAAATGATGTTGGCTTTTGAAGATATGATGCGCAAAAAAATTGTAATGCCTGCACAAGCCCTTAGAGAAATTGGAGAAAGCGTGAATACATTTGCTAATTTCTCTGACGCAGCGCAACGCTTAGGGGTGTATACTTCTGTTGACTATGTAAATATCATGAAAGAATTAATTGACGAATGGAAAATCGACAGCCTAACTAACCTTCAAGAAAATGGTGAAAAGGCGAGAGATTATGTAATGAAACTCCCTGATCGATTAACAAAAATAG
>CANGUS010000046.1 GCA_947457085.1 Bacteroidota bacterium | reverse complement strand
AATATCAGGCAAGCTCATCAATCAAAACTTTTTATTGAAAGAAAAAATAAATGATTTAAAAGCCGTTGTGATCTCTGCCGGAGCTTTTGAAGCCAGTGATGAAAAAAAAGGTACTCAATTGAAAGCATTGGATATCGTAACCACAGCTGGAAGCAATGGAGATAGTTATGGCGCGTTAAAAACCTTGCCGGGAACTCAACAAACCAATGACCGAGAAGGCTTATTTGTAAGAGGAGGCACAGGCAGCGAAACGCAAACATTTATTGATGGTACTTGGGTGAAAAATGCATTTACAGCCTCCGTTCCTGACCTAGGCGCTCGTGGTCGATTCAATCCATTTATTTTTAAAGGGACTGTTTTTAGTGCTGGTGGTTATTCGGCTTTGTATGGCCAGGCATTGTCATCTGCAGTGATATTGGAAACCATAGATTTACCCGAACGTTCTTCTGCCAACATCAATGCATCCAGCATAGGCATTGGAGCCAGCGTTCAACAATTAGCCAAAAACAAAAAAAGTTCCTATGGCATCGGATACAACTATGTAAACCTATCTCCATATTTTAAAATCATCAAACAAAATATCACTTACCAACAAGCTCCTTTGTCGCATCAAATAGATGCCAATTTTAGATGTAAAACTTCCAAGACAGGGATCTTTAAATTTTATGGATATTATAACCAAACCGACATCAACATCAACAGAGTAAATATCAGCAGTTTGGATTATGAAGACCTCAACAAAGAATACCAAGATGAATTTGGAGTGAAAAATAAAAATGCGTACGCCAATATATCTTACAAAGAATATCTCAACAAAACCTGGAAATTGAATATTGGCATGGCTTTCAGTAAAAATAAAGACCATATTATTACGCGAGTATTGGATGCCCAGCAACAAATTGTAGCCGACAGTAATTTTTACAACAGTAAAGATATACTTATTGAAAATGAAAATTATTTAGCCACATCAAAAATTGTGTTAGAGAAAAATTTAAACAATTTAAACTCCATTCGTTTTGGTGGAGAGTATATTTATAACCAAGATGCCTTTTTATTTGCTAGCCAAAATGTGCCCAACACCATTTCTACACAAGAACATTACAAAGCCATTTTTGCAGAAAGCGATATTTATATCACCAATGATTTAGCAGGAAAAATTGGCATCCGTGCGGAGCATTCTTCCATCATTCAGCAATCGAATATTGCCCCAAGAGCATCGGTTGCTTATAAACTAAAAAGAGCCGGTCAGCTTTCTTTCGCATATGGCATGTTTTATCAAAAACCCGAACAACAGTATTTATATCAAAGCAATCAATTGGATTATCAACGAGCAGATCATTATATTTTAAATTATCAATATCAACCCAAGGACAGAATTATTAGATAAGAAGCCTACTAGAAAAATTATCATCAATTGTTGAAAACCATTCCATCAATCAATAACAATGGAAAAGGCTATGCGAAAGGAATTGAATTGTTTTATCGAGATAAAAAATCAATCAAAGGCCTAGATTTCTGGATATCGTATTCATATATCGATTCGAAAAGAGATTTCATCAATTATACCAAAATGGTGCAACCCGATTTTGTAGCCAATCATGTGGGCTCTTTGGTAGTAAAAAAATTCTGGACAAAATATATGTTTGGCATCAATGGGACCTATACCTACTCATCTGGCCGACCGTATATTAATAGAAATGAAACCAATGTGTCTAATTTTATGCAAGACAAAACGATGGCCTATCATAACGTAAGTCTTTCAGCAAACTATATTAAAACCATTCGAAAAGCATTCACTGTTTTTGTGCTCAGCGTGAATAATCCATTTGGATTTAAACAAGTGTATGGATATAATTATGCCGCTAGAGATTTAAACAACAATGGCAATTTGTTCCGAAGAGAAATCACACCCACTGCACGTCAATTTGTATTTATCGGTATGTTTATGAGTTTGGGTATTGATAGAACACAAGAAGCCATCGACAATAATTTGTAGGCTGCCTTGCATATCTTTTCATTTGGAGAATGATCGATTGATCTATTTAGCTGAAATTCATTTAGCATAAATAGCATCAATAATTCCAGCCAATTTTCTGTCTTTTTCTGTCACGGTATTATTGGCATCGTGTGTGAAAAGGACAATATCTACTTGATTGTATACATTGCTCCAATTGGGATGATGTCCTGATTTTTCGGCAGCAAAGGCAACTTGAGTCATAAAAGCAAAGGCCTCTACAAAATCGGCAAATTGAAAACTTCTTTTTAACTGATTATTCTCTTCTATCCACATACTGTATTTTTTTATTGCTGAAAGATATTGTAAAATATCATTGGAAGTGAGGATTGGGTATTTATTTTTTACATCTTCAATGCAATACTTGACAAATGCAATAAATAAAAATGCCAATGCAACACTTAAAAGAGGCAATGCATTCAATGAAAATACAAATGCAATACTAAAAAGAGGCTGTGCATTTAATGAAAATGACAATGCAATACTTGACAAAGGCAATGCACTCAATGAAAATGATAATGCAAAACTTAAAAGAGGCTGTGCGTTCAATGAAAATGACAATGCAATACTTAAAAGAGGCTGTGCGTTCAATGAAAATGACAATGCAATACTTAAAAAAGGCTATGCAGTCAATGAAAATACCAATGCAATACTTAAAAAAGGCTGTGCATTCAATGAAAATGACAATGCAATACTTAACAATGCATATTGGGAAAAGTAAAAAAGGGGAAAAGAGTAATTTTCACTCTTAGTCCCCTTTTTGTGCACGAGAGGAGATTCGAACTCCCAAGTCCTTGCGAACACTACCACCTCAAGGTAGCGCGTCTACCAGTTTCGCCACCCATGCATTTCTTTTTTAATCATTAATGATGCATTATTAATGATGGATTTTTTTCAAAATTATACTAAAGAGTAAACACTAACAACTAAAACTATTAATTTATCTTTTTAAAATAATTCGGAAGGTTGTGCCTTTGCCTAATTCTGATTTTTTGACAAAAATATCCCCATAATGGTATTCAGACATGATGCGCTTCGCCAAAGAAAGCCCTAAACCCCACCCTCGTTTTTTGGTTGAAAAACCGGGCTTAAAGACTTTCTTGATATTGCTTTGTGAAATCCCTTTTCCGGTATCGGTCACGTCAATAATGGTTTGTGTAATTTCATCTTGTATCGTTATGGCGATAGCTCCTTTTCCATCCATAGCATCTAAGGCATTGCGAATTAAATTTTCGATCACCCAATCAAACAAAGGTCCACTAATGACCACTAAAACATCTTCTTTATTTGAATTGATAGAAAAAGTTATGTTTTTGGAAGCGCGCTTTTGCATATAGCCCACGATTTCATGTAGTCGTGTCTGTAATACTTCTTGATACAATTGAGGCACACTGCCAATTTTCGAGAATCGATCGGCAATCAACTTTAATCGCTCCACATCTTTTTGCATTTCTACCAATGCAGGCTTTTCAATTTCGGTTTCTTTTAAATATTCTATCCAGGCAACCAGTGAGGTTAATGGTGTGCCTAGTTGATGTGCCGTTTCTTTGCTCATGCCTACCCATACTCTATCTTGTATTTGTCGGTTATTGGAGGTAATAAATGACACTACTATGATTAAAAATAAAAAAAGAATAATCAACAATATGTAAGGAAACATCCTTAATTGTCTCAACAATTCCGATTCGCCATAGTACACATATTGTTTTTCTGTATCCGAAATTTTAATGGTGATTGGCGGATGCATGGCTTTCAATTCAGCCAATTTTTCTTTCAATAAATTGCTATTTTTTTCTCCATCCTGGGTTGATACCGTGTCAATATTATTGATGTTAATGATATTGTCTTTGGAGTCCGTATTGATTAATGGAATGGTTTCATTTGAATTGATCAAGGTAAATGCAAGGGTTAAATCGCCGCTGTTTTCTTTCGCCACGATTTCAAATGCTTGCTGTACAATTTCTACTTTTTTACGTTCTTCATGGGCTAATTTTTTAGTTAATTGATTGGCATAATACAATGCAGTGAGTGCAATCATCACTGCAATCACAACTAACAAATTTTTCCAATTGAGGTATTTCTTAATCACGTTTTAAAAGTATAAATATATAAAAAAAACCGCCTGAATAGACGGTTTTTTTATAACGTACATTGTATTAATTTATTGTGTTCTCTTATTGTTTAGAAAACTTAACAGATCCACGAGAAGTTGCATTTCCAATAGTCATAATATATACTCCATTAGAAACTGCAGGCAATTGAATTGAATATTTATTTTTTCCAATGCTTGCTTGAATTGCTCCATTGTAAATTGTGTTTCCTAAAACATCCATAATTCGTACAGCATAGTTCGATGTTGATTTAGAATCAATGGCAATGGTTAATACACCATCATTGGCAGTACCTAATACAGCCACATTCATGTTTTCTAATTGAACAGAACTTGTGCTAACCGGACCATCCGTAATAGTCACATCATCAATTGTTAATTCATCTGATGGGTTCGCAGCGGTTGCTGTATATTTAAATGCAAATGTAAAATTATTTGCTTTGTAAGACATTAGAGATGTGTTGTTAAATGCTTTCCAACCAGTGGTATCTATAGCTGCAAAACCTGTTACAGTTAATGGAGACCATGTTGCAGTGGTAACATCTCCACTATAGTTAGATGAAATATAAACTTCTTTTGTAGTTACTCCATTATTAAATCTTCTTTTAGCCCAAAAACTCAACATTGGATTGGTCATAGCAGAAACATTCATTGTTGGTGAGATTAACCAATCTGTGTTGTCCGCTAAAGTGATTCCACCATTCATAGAAACAGCATTGGCATCATTGTGTCCAAAAGTAGAACATCTCCAAGTTTGCGCACCTCCTAATTCTGATGTCTGTGTAAAAGAACCTAAAGCAGGCGCTAAACATCCAGTAAATGTTTCATTTAATGAATTAACTGGAGGAGCAATTGGCGGGACTGTTGAGAATGTCCATGTAGAATTATTATAAATACCAAAGCCATTGTATGTTGTCCATTTGAAACAAGTAGAATCATATTGAACCGCATATGTTTTACCAGCTAATAAATTCACACCAGGAATTGTAACTGTCATTCCAGATACATTGCATGCACCTGCAGCAATTACTTGGCTAGTTACATCTGTTAAATTGTATACTGTTACATTTCCAGTTCCAATCGTGATATTTTTATCAAATGTGGCTGTTAAACTCGTTGTAGTTACAGGTACATTGATTGCGTTATTTGATGGATTTAAAGCAGTTAATTGAGGTGCATTATTTACAGCTAAACCTGTCCAAGATAAATTATAATTATCTATACCAATTAAAGGACGAATACCAGAACCCATTGTTGTATCTGAAGGCATGATGCGAATCCAAACTGGTTGATTTTGATTATCCAACGCAGTACCAAAATTTACTGAAACAGCCGTATTGGTAAAATTACTATCAATTGTCAATGTAGTAGGAGTAGTAGATACAGTTGTAAATGAAGTTGGTGTTGCTCCAATACCATATTGAACGATCCAGTTATTATAACGCTTTGCACTTGTGTGTAAAGACATGATATTAAATTGAAGATTAAAGTTTGCTAATCCTGTTGTATTTGCAACATTAAAACTTACAGACACTAAACTGTCTTTTTTATCCCAACCAGACGTTGAAGCAACTTGTCTGATACCTAAAGCTCTGTCTGTGCTAGCATTTTGATCTGTTGTTGTTGCAGCAGAAGTTAATGTTGTTCCTGATGCGAGATTTTTAAAGCCTCTGCTTGTAGAACCTGCCCAAGAAACTGCTGTAGCAGAAAATCTTGTTATTGCATTATTCCCTAATCCTGCATTTTTGTTTACTATAGAATCTACTCTCCAACCTTGTGGCAATCCTCCAGCTAAACCATCAAAGTTTTGAGCATACGAAGTACCTGATAAAATAAAAGGTGTTTGTGCATTGGCAATACCTAATGAGGTAATGGCTAAAAGTGCTAAAATTATTTTTTTCATGATGTTATACTTTTTTATTTTTTAATTATTGAACGTCGTTTAAATTTCTAATTTGAATTTGATTCGTTGAAAGATACTTAGTTGCGATTGCTGTAATGTTTACAGAACCAGCAGGCAAAGGAGTTGTAATATAGGGAGTTTTAGATAATGTGTACATGGTAATCGTTCCAGTTGCGTCAGTCACTGTTTTACTTCTATCTGCAGTAATTGGACCTGAATAGTTGGAACCTCCTGTAATTGTCGCTCCCAATATTTTAACCAGTACGCCTTCGTATTGGCGTTGATTATAGGTTGCCTGGCTTAAATCTGCATTTAAAGTAGCTAAAGTAACTACAATTGGAGTAACCGATTTACCAGATGAAATTTTTGTTACTTGGTTTGTTTTTGCTTTAATTTCTAAAGTCTCTCTGTACACAATCAATGAATCTCCAGTTAAATCAACTTCAACTGAATCACCTAATTTCATGCCATGAGAAGCACCAAAATAGATAAGTATTCCTTTATTGCTTTCATCTTGAATATACAAGTTTGTAGAAGAAATATTACTATCTAATACACTGGATGTAACCACCCCATGAATTTTTAAATTCCCTAATTTTATACCTGCTGTTGTAGTAGAACCTACATACATTTTACGCAAACTATCAATCGTAATTGAAGTTGCTGGCAAAATCACTACACCACCACAACGAGGTGCAGTGAACGCAAGATCTGTAGTATCTCTGAGAATTAATTGAGGTGTTTTTTTCGTAGAAGATTCGTAAGTTGAATAAATGGCTACTATCGTTCCTTTTCCAGCAGGTATTTTTGCTTGTCTGAATTTAGAATATCCACTATTTCTTAAAATAATGGTACCTCCAAAACAATCTTCTAGATTACGATCTGTACCAGAAGACAAATTTGGATCACTTGCATATTCCATGCCTACTTCATCTTGTACAAATTCTGCACTGTCTACTTGAATTAATGTTCCTAACCATTTTCTTTGAAGAGCAGTTTGACTGGCTTTTGTAAAATAGATTTGATTCAATGAAACTTTCATTGGCACCACTGTGTGCGGATAACTTGCTTTTACAATGTATTTATTCATTGATGAAGATGGAATATCTGTTAAATCAGTTGATGGCGCAATAGGCATGCCTCCTAACTGTATAAAACCACCATATGCTCCCACATATAATCCTTTACATTTGATATAAATTTTTCGACCAATTGGGTAATCGCTATATAAACCAGAAGATTTTCCTATCAATACGGTAATTCCACTGCTACTATCTTGCACGATAATTTGTTTGTAAAAACTACCAGAACGATCATCTGCTACAACAATACCAGAAATAATTAAGTCTTGATCAATCATTACAGGCCCTACATTGACATCATACATTTGTTTAATTTGCCAAATGGTAGCATTAACTGTCAATCCTGGATCATAAGTTGAATTATCAGGAGGTGCATCAAAATCTTTTTTAACGCAAGAGGTAATTAATAACATAGATAATGCTATTAAGGCGAGTGAAGAGAATATTATTTTTTTCATATTTTTTATATTATCTGTTTTTACTTTTTTAATTTATTATTAGAATCTTAAAACACAGTTGATGAAATAAGTAGTTCCTAAGGCATACGCATACCTAGGTCCAAATGTATTCTGATCTCTTTCTGATCGAGTAGTTCTTAAATTTTCAAACCCATACAATTGAATGTCTTTGTTATTTAAAATATTATTGACTCCAATATTGATGTTGAAGAAATAATTGTTAGGTACTTTTTTCAAATACTTGTTTACTTTCCAAGATTTTCCAAACATCGCATCTACTGTAAATACATTGTTTAGTTTTTTCTGATCTAATAAACTATGCCACAATGGAGAATCATAAGGCACGTTATCAACTCCAGCTGTTGTTCTCAAGTTTGGTGCAAAATCCATCCAATTGTTTGCTAAATAATTCGCAGTTAAAGTAGCAAACCAGAAACGTTTGTTTCTATAATTTAAATTTGCTTGTAAGGCAGTTTGTGGCCCAGAAGGAACATTATAATTCTTAATGTATAATGTATCAAATGCTTTCGGATTATCTGCAGTAGCAGAAGTGTCGTTGTCTACATTTATATAGCTATATGGTCTAGATGTATAAAATGCTTGGGTAAATGCCGCGGCTAGGTTAACAGACAAACTAGGTGTTACTTTGATTTCAGTTCCTAACTCCAAACCAGTATATCGCTTATTGATACCCATCATAACTAAATTAGCAAATGAATTACTAACTTCTACATTATTTACAGGCCCACTGATATAATATCTTTTAATATCGGTAGCATTTTGCACATCCGTTGCAAAAAAAGTAACCCTTGCTTTAATATTTGGAGAACGCAATAAATATCCTGCTTCCATGCTGTTAACTTTTTCTGTAGTTGGGTTAGAAATAATAGAATTTCTTGTTCTTGGAGAAACAATTACATTGTCAACAAATGGCGCTCTTGTTCCGGTAGAACCATTGATGTAAAAATAATTTCTACCATTTAATTTATAGGTAAAGCCTCCTTTTGCTCTTCGTACTAAGAAATTGATTTTTTTAGAATCTCCGTAAGAGTTGTCTGCATATAAACCATTTTGATAGTTTCCTGTTCTTTAAAAATTATTATAACCCATTTCCCCAGCTACAAAGAAATCAAATTTATTATAATTGAAAACGCCTTGTACAAATAGGTTTGCTTTTTGAAAATGAATATTATAATCATAACCATATGAATCTCCTTCTTTGACTATATTCGATGTAGCCTTTAAATCGTTTTGGTCAAAACCGCCACCATTTCCAAAAGTACGTGAAGCAAATTGGTTGATATTTTCCCAATATTCGCCACCCATTAAATCAGCCACCCGTTGAAAATTATGGTTGTTTTGGTTTTGATAACTGAAACCCGTGTGAAAAATAGCATGATCAGAAATAACCGTTTGTAAATTGATATTTGCATTTAATTTTTTAGATGCTTCAACATTTTCATTAACGATGTATACAGAGCGCTTGTAACCACCAAGCACGTTGTTTCTATTGGCTTCATAAAAATGATCCCAGTTAATTTGCAATTTAGAAGGATCTTCAGCAAAATCTTTCAATATTGAATCTTTCTCATGTTGAGATTCATAATAACTAGGCAAGTTTTTATAATAATCAGGACGAGGATCTGCATTGTTAAACCAATCTAAACCAGTTTGAGCGGTTTCTCCAAATTGATATGAAATTGCCGAGTTTAGGGTTGTTTTACTATCTATTTTATAATCATGCGATAATATGATGAGTGGTTGATGCGTTTTTAAAATTCTTGAATTTCTTACTTTTCCATTTTGATAGCCCCAATTTGGATTGTAGTAATTTGAACCGGCAATATCGATGACTTCTTGTGTAGCTGGTCCATTTTTACCTCTTCTAATAGGTGCTCCAACAAGCATCAAACTAAAGCCTTGTCTTTTAAATCTTTTTTCGATCGCTCCAAAATAACCATACGCATCGTAAAAGGTTCCAGCAATTGGTCCTTCGTGTGCCCATCTTTTTGAGAAAGACAATGAGTATGCCCATCCTTTTTTATTCAAGCCCGAATTGTGCGTCAACATAATTCTGTTTCTGTATGAACGATTGGTAGCAGTATAGGTAAATCGAGTCCCTTTACGTTGATTCGACGCCGATGCATCTAAGTTTGTGTTTTGTCCAAGTCCACCGAAGTTTACTTCATTGGGAGCCAAACCTAATGTTTGACTTCTCCCTCTGAACACATCATTTAAACCACTCCAAGAATTAAAGAAAACACCTCCTTCTTCTAAATCATTCATGGGCACCCCATTTAAAAACAACATATTATTGTCGTTTTCATAGCCTCTTGGACGGAAAAAATATTGCCCCCAACCAAATGTAGCTGCCGACAAATAAGGATCTCTTGAAGAATTTAATACACTCGAAACACTTTGTCCTGCAGAGCTTGCGGCATTTTCATCATCCGTACCTGCATCTTCAATATTTACAGCAGAATTATCTCCTT
>CANGUS010000045.1 GCA_947457085.1 Bacteroidota bacterium | reverse complement strand
CCAGTGTTGTTTTTTGTGAAAATAAATGACTGCATTGAAAAAAGAAAAGTATAATTAAGAAATAAAATTTCATGTAATATGATTTTGTGCAAAAATAGACCATATCTAAATAAAAAGATATTCAATTTAGTTAAAATAAACATATATTTATTTAATTTAAATTATGAAAAAACTGATCATTTTTACAGGTGCGGGCATTAGTGCAGAAAGCGGTTTAAAAACATTTAGAGATACGAATGGATTGTGGGAAGGCTTTGATGTGCATGAAGTCGCTACACCAAGAGCTTGGCAAAAAAATCCGGAGCTGGTGTTGCGTTTTTACAATGAAAGACGTCAAAATGTAAAAGAAGCTAAACCCAATAAAGCGCATGAAATCATTGCTGAATTAGAACAATATTTTGATGTGCATGTGATCACACAAAATATCGATGATTTGCATGAGCGTGCAGGCTCAAAAAATATAATGCATTTGCATGGCGACATTTTTAAGATGCGAAGTGAACAAAATGATGAAGTTATATATCCTATTTCTGGAGATATTAATGTGGGAGATAATGCTCCAGATGGTTTTCAATTACGTCCACATATTGTTTGGTTTGAAGAGCCTGTTCCAATGATGGATGACGCATTAATGCTTGCAAGCCAGGCTGATATTTTTGTGGTGATAGGAACAAGCTTAGTGGTTTATCCTGCTGCTTCTATTGTAAATTATGTAGCGCCATCCATACCTGTATTAGTGGTAGATAAAAAAGTGCCTAAAGTAAACAGAAATGATGTTACTTATATTGAAAAACCTGCCACTGAAGGCATGGAAGAGTTGAAAAATATATTGTTAGAAAAATATATTTAATCAGAATAGGTTTCATTAAATTCAATGCCATATTGAATTAATTCTTTCAATATGGGTTTATAAATTTCTTTAGAAACAGGTATTTGTACACCAATCATATTTTTAAATTTCTTGGTTAAAAATAATTTTGTAAAAATAGCCATTGGCAATCCTACTGTTTTTGCCATGGCAGTATATATTTTGTCTTCCCCTTCCACTATCAATGTACTAGATAATTTGGCATTAATATTTTTTCTACCATATTCAAATTCATGATGCATCACAATCATATCTTTGTCATGGTCTTGCATTTTCCATTTTTCCTCTATTCGTTTCAACAAAATATCGGCACTGCTAGCTTCTACTAAAAGATTAATTTTTTCATTTGCATAAATACCTAACCAATCCAATAACTCTATTGCTAATTTATTGCCATTCGCAGCGTGTACAATTTTTTCTTCTATCGTATTTCCTTCACATGCCAATGTTGCTTTTTCAAACCATTCTTTATATGTCAAGTTTTTTGCATCAAACTGATCGATTTCTTTCGTTAAGCCCAATGATATAATGGCATTCCAGCCAATGCAAAACTCTTCATAACGAAAGGTAGCTCTCAACATCGTTTTCACATTTGGCAAACCATAAATATTTTGATAGCTTAAACTATCCCGATTGGCATAGGCTGCTAATTTTCCAAAATTAGGAACTTGTATGGTTTCATATTTTTTGAAAAGCTCATGATATTCTAATTTATTCTCGATGCCATTTAATAAAAACTCGGCACCCGACTTTCCTGCATTTAATATATTTCGTGGGTTCCAAGATATTTTATAATGCCACGGATTATTGTCAGAAACTGGCGCTACTAAACCTCCGCAATATGATTTGAAAGAATAAATATCACCACCCAATCGTTCTACTTCATCAATAATTTTCATGGCACTCATATGGTCAATACCAGGATCTAAGCCAATTTCATTCATAAACAAAAGACCCAAATCTCTTGCTTCATTGTGTAAACTTTTAATTTCAGGGGATACGTAAGAGGCAGTTACTAAGTTTTTTCGTAATTCTAAACAATCATGCGCCACCAAAAAATGTAAAGTGGGTGGCAACATTGAAATAACAATATCCGCATTTTTGATCAATCGTTTTCTTAATTCATCTTGATGTATATCCAATTGACAAGCAGTCCCAAAATTATGATTTCCGATACGTTCTAAAGCAGCGTTAATATTAGCATCTGCCACTGTAATTTGCCAAAAAAACTTGGAAGACTGATCTAATAAATATTTAATTAAGTACGATGATGATTTTCCAGCACCAAAAACTAATATATTTGTCATTTGTTTGTTTTAGAATAAAAAAATATACATTTGCAAAGGTATAATTATAAGCTATAAAAGTATGAAAAAGAATACATTTAAAATAATAACAATCGCATTCGTTGCCGTTATTGCATTTTCTTCTTGTGCAACGAAGAAGAAGTACGGTTGTCCATCGCACATTTCAATTTTTAAAATGATTGGTTTCTAATCCATGATTTGGAAAAATCTTGAACAATTAACTGCCCTCGAAGAGATAGATAAAGCTAGCTTTACTCATCCGATTTTAATTTTTAAACACAGTACAAGATGTTCTATCTCTGATGTTGCAAAAGCAAGATTGGACAGAGAAGATAATTTAAATGGTGTTGATTTCTATTATTTAGATTTAATAAAGCACCGAGATATTTCAAATGCACTAGCAGAAAAATACAATGTGCATCATGAATCTCCACAAATTTTACTAATTCATAAAGGCGAGTGTGTATATGATGAAAGCCATATTGCAATTACTATGGCTGAAATAAAAGAACAAGTAACTAGTTTATCTTAATAATTTTTTTCTAAAACAACCTCACTGCTTTTTACCACTGCTTGCAGAGGCGGGTTTAGTTTCTGAATGGATAAATATAAATATTTCAATCCAATACATTCAATCAAAATTTGTTTTTCAATTTCATAAACCAAGGTTTCTAACAATGGCGTTGGTGTTTTAAAAAAATCTTGAATGATTCGTAACAATACAGCATAATCTATCGTGTCGTTTATTGAATGAATTATAACATCATCTATCCCAACTTTAACATTTACTATAAAACGATTTCCCAATATTTTTTCTTCAGGAAATAATCCATGTGCAGCTGTCAGCTCAATATTATTTAAGGCTACGTATAAAATAAAAAAGAAAATTAAGGAGTTACAGTTATCGACTTAGTCGTTTTATATTCAGATATATAATCATTGTTATTTACATAAATTGTAAACGTATAAATACCTGGCGTTGGTGGCACGTAATAAACAGTAGATACTTTAGTTTGAGTACCGTCTGGCAATACCCATCTTGAACCAGTATAGTGTTTGGAGCAATTATTAACCGCAATGGTATCTTTATATTTATAAATTTCTTTACCAAAACAAATTTGAGGTGCTGGTTCATGTTTCTTTTTGCAGGCAATCAAAGAAATGAAGAGAGCTAAAATCAATACACTATATTTCATAAAATTACTATTTCAAGTTTCACAAATGTATAAAAAAATAAGAATTGAACAGTGTTTATTTTTGGCTATCTGCTGTGAATATTTCTGAAACGTGCTTATATATGTTTTTAGCCATTGATTTCATAGGTAAATCATTATTGTCGCTTTTATGCGTTCTGAAAATATATGTAAACCAATCTTCAGGGTTATATTGTACCATACTTAAAATTCAAAGATCCAATTTTGTGTTGTGTAACATAAGTGACAATTTATTATTATTTTATGATAGATTTTTGTTGCCTAAAAAAAAATTATGAAAAAAAACATGGGAACCATCGATCGATTTGTAAGAATTGTTTTCGCATTAAGTATTGCAGTTCTATTTTTTACAGGACAAATTACTGGCTCACTCAGCATTATTTTATTAGTTTTGTCCGCAATTTTTTTATTAACAAGCTTGATTAGTTTTTGCCCACTCTATACTCTGGTAGGGATTAAAACATGTAAAACAAAAAACAATAATGGCTAAATTTTCAGAAATTATTAACTCCGAAAAACCTGTATTGGTTGATTTTTCTGCGGAGTGGTGTGGCTCCTGCAAAGGACTGGCACCAATTTTAGTAGAATTAAAAAGCAGAATCGGCAACCATGCAACCATCGTAAAAATTGATGTTGATAAAAATCCTAAAGTGGCAGGGCAATATCAAATTCAAAGTGTGCGAACTTTAATGATTTTTAAACAAGGAAATTTATTGTGGCGGCAATCAGGAGTGTTACCTGCAAAACAATTAGAAGAAAAGCTATTGCAATTTAAATAAGAAAATGATTCATTTATTTTCTTTTTTATTTTTGATCTAATTTAATTTTACACAAACAGCTGTATGTATTATTTTATAATGGTAGAAGGACTACTCGATTGCTTAGCCTTTCTTCGTTTTAAATAATTTCACAATAAGTATCACAAAGTTTAATTGTTGAACTGTGCCATAGCCACAAAAGGTTAAAAAGTAATCGTTGATGACCCAAAAAAGAAATTTTAGTGGAAAAATGATTGCATTTGCTCAAAATCTGTTGATAACATAGTTTGATTTCTGAAATTCAATTCTTACCTTTGCGCAAAATTTTATAAACCCTAAAGTATTTATTACTTTATAATTTATTTTTATATGTCAAATACAGGAAAAATTAAACAAATTATTGGTGCCGTAGTCGATGTACATTTCGATAGTGGAAGTGCTTTACCAGACATTTTAAGTGCATTGGAAGTGAAAAGACCAGGTACGAGTGACCTTATCTTGGAAGTTCAACAACATTTAGGAGAAGACAGTGTTCGTACAATTGCGATGGACGGAACAGAAGGTTTGGTAAGAGGAATGGCAGTAACAGATACTGGTGCTCCAATTGCAATGCCTATTGGTGATGCAATCAAAGGTCGTTTGTTTAATGTAACAGGGGATGCAATTGATGGCTTACCTCAACCTACTAAAGTTGGTGGACGCCCTATTCATGCTCAACCGCCTGCGTTTGAAAACTTAAGTACTGCGTCTGAAATTCTTTTCACAGGTATTAAAGTTATCGATTTGATTGAGCCTTATGCAAAAGGAGGTAAAATTGGATTGTTTGGTGGTGCAGGAGTAGGTAAAACCGTATTGATTCAAGAATTGATTAATAACATCGCTAAAGCATATAACGGGGTATCGGTATTTGCTGGTGTAGGTGAAAGAACTCGTGAAGGAAATGACTTAATGCGTGAGATGATTGAAGCTGGTATCATGAATTATGGTGATGCTTTCAAACATAGTATGGAAGAAGGTGGATGGGACTTAGACAAAGTGGATATGGAAGGATTGAAAGATTCTAAAGCGACATTTGTATTCGGTCAAATGAATGAGCCTCCTGGAGCTCGTGCTCGTGTGGCTTTATCTGGTTTAACAGTAGCTGAGTACTATCGTGATGGTGACGGTTCTGGTAAAGGACGTGATATCTTATTCTTCGTTGATAACATCTTCCGTTTCACTCAAGCAGGTTCTGAGGTATCAGCGTTATTAGGTCGTATGCCTTCAGCGGTAGGTTACCAACCAACATTGGCAACTGAGATGGGTTTGATGCAAGAGCGTATTACTTCAACTAAAAATGGTTCTATCACTTCGGTTCAAGCAGTATATGTACCTGCCGATGACTTAACAGATCCAGCACCTGCAACAACTTTTGCTCACTTAGATGCTACTACCGTATTAAGTCGTAAAATTGCCGATTTAGGTATTTATCCTGCCGTTGACCCATTAGATTCTACTTCTCGTATTTTAACAGAAGCAATCGTTGGTGAAGCGCATTATGGAACAGCAAATAGAGTAAAATTAATTTTACAACGTTATAAAGAATTACAAGATATCATTGCTATCTTAGGTATGGATGAATTGAGTGAAGAAGATAAAATGACAGTATTCCGTGCTCGTAAAGTGCAACGTTTCTTATCACAACCATTCCACGTAGCAGAACAATTCACTGGTTTAAAAGGTGTGTTAGTTCCTATTGAAGATACAATTAAAGGTTTCAACATGATTATGGATGGTGAGGTTGATGAATATCCTGAAGCTGCATTTAACTTAGTAGGTAACATCGATGATGCAATTGCAAAAGGTAAAAAAATGATGGAAGCAGCAAAAAACTAATTGAGTCAAACCATTCATTATCAAATTACCAATTTTCAAATTTTCAAATTAAAGAATGCATTTAGACATACTTACTCCAGAAAGAAAAATATTTAACGGTGACGTTTATGGTGTTATGTTACCAGGCGTTGAAGGTTATTTTGAATTGCTTGATAACCATGCTCCTATAGTGGCTGCATTGGGTAAAGGACAATTAAAAATACTTAAAGACAAAAACACACAAGAAATCTATAACATTGAAGGTGGTTTCGTAGAAATGAATACGAACAAAACGGTTGTATTGATTGAAGGTGCGGAAACAGTTAAATAAATTTTACAAATAAAGAAAATTATTAAAATCTCCTTTTTAGGAGATTTTTTTATTTTAGATACATTCAATAATGATCATTCTGTGTTTAAAATATTCAAATTATGAAATCAATAAGAGGCCATAAAATATAATAAACGTGGAATAAAAAACATCAAACTAAATTAAAACAAGAATCAAAGACAGAAAAAGAAATAATTTTGAAGTCTATTTAATCATTTGAAAATAATTCTCCACCATTTGCTTGTAATAAGGTTTCAATTCTGGTGGAACGGTTTTGTAATAATCAATAACCGATTGCTTATTTTTTAGAATGTCTTTTAGTTGTTGAGGAATTTCTTTTGTCATCTCTTTACCAGCTTGGGATTCACGTTCTTCACCTTGCTCTTGCTGACGAATAGCTTCTTTTGTTTCCATCAAACGAGACATGATTTCAGATTGACGACGCAAAATATCTTGTGTAATTCGTTTGTTCACAATATCCGTTTCATTCCTATCCATATCTTGCTGAATTTTTTGCAAGTTAGGGTTGCTTTTCCCCTCTTTTTTCAGTTGGTTATTGATATCATTTAACTGCTTACGCAATGCGGCTTGTTGGGCTGCTATTCGCGCCATACTTTCAGATTCTCCTCCGCCTTCTCCATCTTCACCACCTTCCCCTTTTTGTCCGTCTTTGCCGCTTTTACCCTCTTTACCTTCTTTGCCTTGTCCCTCTTTACCGTCTTTACCTTCCTTCCCCTGTTGTCCTTTTTCTCCTGGCTTTCCTTTTTCCCCAGCTTTTTTCATCAATTGCTCCATCGCGCTGCCAAGCTTTTGTTGTTTCGACATAATGTCTCCCAATTGCATTCCCATTCCTTTGCCCTGACCTTTACCCGGTTTTTTACCTGGTTTACTGCCTGGCTTATTGCATGAGCCCGTTCCTTCTTTTCCTTTTTGCTCGGCTTGCTGTTGCATCAAAGCTTGTAAAACTTCATTTAACATCAATGCCAAATTATTTGCACCAGTCATCACATATTGTTGATTCACTATCGCTTGATTGGCATTTCGTTGTTCTAAGGCAGCAATAGCACTTTCCATATTTCTATTAATGCCATCAATTTCTTTATTAACAGTTGATGAGAGTTTAGATAATCTTTTGCTTAACGAAAACAAGCTATCGGCAATCATTTTGCTATCAGTTTTCAGCTTTTGTTGCTGCTGGGTATTCGATAAATATTTTGGATCCGAAATATTGGTTTTTTTAACTGATTCAATTAAATCTTCTTGAGAAAAAGACATTCTAATTAAGTTTGAAAGTATTTGACGAACTGCTTTGATATCAATTTCAATTTCTTCTGGACCGCCACCACCAGCAGCCTCATTCATTGCTTCTGCTAATTTTTCTAAACTTTCTTTCGCGCTTTTTTGAGATTTTGAAGCTTTGCTGCTATTGCCACTTTTTAATTCATCCGAACTTTTTTTCATATTGTCCGATGCTTTTTCTTCTTCTTTTTTCATGTCCGTCATGTCTTTTTTATTTTCCATGCTTTCATTCACTTTCTCCATATCAGCAATATCTTTTTTAAGCTCTTCCATTTTTTTGTTCAACTCATCTTGTTTGGCTTTTAACTCTTGTTCGGTTTTAGTTCTAGCATCTGTTTGCTTATTCAGCTCATCTTGTTCTTTTGCTAATTGAATAGCTTTCTTAGCAATATCTTCCATACGCATGTCACGTTCCAATTGCTTCATCATTTCCACCATTCTGTCCAAATCTTTTTCCATAAGTTGATTGTCTTGCTCCACTTGTTTTAATTTCTCAAACAATTGATCTTTGTTCAACATTTTCATCAACTCCTCCATTTTTTTCATGCGCTCTTGCAGTTGGTTGTTTTTCAATTCGTCCAACAGCTTTTCCATATTTTCTTGTTTTTCTTTGGTTTCTTCAGAGTATTCTTTCTTCTCAGCTTGTTTGTTGTTTTGTTCAAATTTTTTCTGAATATTTTCAATTTGCTTTTGCATATTTTCATTGCGAGTCATCATGTCTTCGAAGTGTTTTTTATCCTGCCAGTCGAGTTCATTTTTGTTCAACAATTTTTCCTGCATTTGCTTAATTTCCTTATCTAATTTGTCGTTTTGCTTAGAAGTGTTATTTAAGTCTTTAGTTACTTGTTCTTGTGTTTTTTCGATGATAGAATCTAACTTTTTTTCTGTTGGTTTTTCGTACGAAAACATAACCGATTTCGCGCATTTACTTCCATTTACAGCATCATTATCACAAGCCGAAAAATAATAGGACAATTTATCACCAGCTTGTAGATTTAAAGTTTCAATATCTAAGAATTGATTGAATTGCACTGAAGTGCCCGGTTTAATAATAACTGGCAATGCTCCACTTTTAGTCCCTCCTACAGCAACCCCTTTTTCATTCGTTTTTTGAATGGTATAATGTAAGGATACATTTCTGATTCCATAATCATCACCTGCTTCACCTACAAAAAGCACATAATCTCCTGTCAAAGAATCGTTGTATTGTTGTACATTGATAGATGGGAATTGATCTGGTATGATGGATACATTATAATTTAACGTATCTTTTTTTTCGATCTGTTGATTGGATACCAAAATAGAGTAAGTTGTATCTTTCATAAATCGATATCCATAAAAAAATTGATTCACGTTTTTAGACATTGGAATAGGATTTCCATTACCTAACTTGAATGAAATATTATCAGTAAATTCAGTACTAAAAGCCCAATGCAAGGAGGTTCCTTGTGGAGCAATAATATCACCAATATTATCTAAAATTTCATCTTTTCTACCGGTATAATCGGGGTAATCCACAGAAACTTTAAATTGTTTAATGACAGGTTTTTTCAAGGTTTTGATTGTAAATTTTTCACTGATAAAACCTGCAGATGAAAAAAAGAAATCAACATCTTTGGCTAATTTACTAAACGTAAAACTAAAAATATTTTGATTCTTTTTTTGCATTAAAACTTCTTGTCCGTTGTAATTAATATTCACATTTTCGGGCATAGTTTTTCCATTGGTTTTCATTTCAATGGTGATGTCTTCGAATTGTGAAACTGATAATTTTTTAGTGATTAATTCAAAAGTAAAGGGAGCTTTGGGAATAAATTTTTGAGAAGGAGACAGTAATCGTTGGGCTGACTCTTTAAAAATATTCGGAGCTGCAAAAAGAATGAACAGTAAAATGAACAATGGTGGTAAAGCATAAGGCAAGTACTTTTTATTTTTAGTAAAATTGATCGCATTCTGAAAAGGAATAGGAGAAAGTTCTTTTGTTTTTTGATCGATACTGGCTTCAATTAATTCTTTACTGATATTACCAATGGATTGTTGTTTGAGTTGCAAAACATTTAATAATTTATCTTGCACATTCGGGAAATGAGCGCCTATAATTTGGGCTGCTTTTTCGTGAGAGATTATTTTACCTAATCGCGCTAATTGCAATAAAGGAAATATGATTAAAGCCACCAATGCAAAACCACCTACGACAAAAAAACAAGACAATAATGCATATCTAAACCATGAGGGAAAATAAAAATAATATTCCCCTAAACTTGCCAATATATAGTAAGCGATAGAAGCTGCTAAAAAAAGTAAAACTCCTCGAATGAGCTTGTTGGCATAAAACTTTCGTATAAATGCGTCCAACCGAGCAATCAACAATTCATAATTATTCATATCCTCTGCAATTTAATAAAAGAAAATTTGCTCTCGCTTAAAATTTTGTGAAAAAAAATCAAAATATTTTATACGATGGTCACTTGCGTTAGGGATGGCAACGGAAAT
>CANGUS010000044.1 GCA_947457085.1 Bacteroidota bacterium | reverse complement strand
TTTAGTATCGCAGGTATTAAAGGGATAGTTGTCGATGTCTTTACCAACAATGCAAATTTTCATTTCATCAAATAAATTAGCCTTGTTTTTTGAAGGAACAGCAATATTTACCATTATCTTACCTTTAATATAGGAAGCTTTAATTGTCAATCCAGGTGTTGTTTGCTCATAATGATAATTTGTACCATTAAAAAAAAAGGAGGATTCTTGACTAAAGGCCGAAAAGATAGACAAATTGATTACAAGCAGTAAAAGATAGATCATATGAAGTAAAATATCATTTCAAATATACACCTATATTTTCTAAGACATTGTTTCCCAATCCATTATTTAATTGAAAATGACTATAAACGATAAGGAGTACAAAAAAAGCCGTTTCAAAAGAAACGGCTTTATTATTGATAATTATCGATTATTCTTCATCATCAAATTGTAATAACTCACGAGAATTTTGTAAGATTTCATATTCATCTTTACTTCCTACAATAACATTATCGAAGTCTTTCATACCAGTACCTGCAGGAATTAAGTTACCTGTGATAACATTTTCTTTCAAGCCCCACATAAAGTCTGTTTTACCTGCAATTGCAGCTTGACTTAATACTTTTGTAGTTTCTTGGAAAGATGCAGCAGAAATCCATGAGAATGTACCCAATGAAGCTTTCGTGATCCCTAATAAATTAGGACTAGAAGTTGCAGGCTGTGCATTTCTGTATTGAACTAATGTTTTATCACTTCTACGCAATAATGAATTTTCTTCTCTAATTTCACGTAAAGTAGAAATTTGTCCTGCATGTAATTTTTCTGAATTACCTGCATCTGTAACAACTACTTTATCAAATATCCAATCATTTTCATCTTGGAATTCTAATTTATCTACGATGTCTCCTTCTAAGAATTTAGTATCTCCAGCATCTTCAATAGTTACTTTACGCATCATTTGACGAACAATCACCTCAACGTGTTTATCATTGATTTTCACCCCTTGCAATCGATATACTTCTTGAATTTCATTCACTAAGTATTCTTGAACAGCAAATGGTCCTTTAATTGATAATATGTCTGAAGGAGTGATAGAACCATCACTTAATGGTGTTCCTGCTTTAATAAAATCACCTTCTTGAACAATGATGTGCTTACTTAATGGAACTAAATATTTCTTAACAATTCCGTCTTTACTTTCGATGTTAATTTCACGATTTCCACGTTTTACACCTCCAAATGAAACTACCCCATCAATTTCTGCTACTACAGCAGGATTTGAAGGATTACGTGCTTCAAATAATTCCGTTACACGAGGTAAACCTCCGGTAATATCTCGAGAACGTCCCATTACACGAGGAATTTTCACCAAAATATGACCACTTTGAATCGTATCCCCATCATTGATGATTAAATGCGATCCTACTGGAATATTATACATTTTGTTTTCTTTTCCTTCAATAATAATGGTAGGAACTTTTGTTCTGTCTTTTGTTTCAATGATTACTTTTTCACGTAAACCAGATTGCTCATCCACTTCTTCTCTGAAAGTAATTCCTTCAATTACATTTTCAAAACGCACTTTACCGGCAACTTCAGCAATAATTACCGCATTGAATGGATCCCAGCTACAAATCTCGTCTCCTTTTTTCAATTTTTGGCCATTTTTCACATTCAAAGTAGCACCATAAGGTATTTCACTTGTAACTAAAACTACTCCTTCTTCATTTACAATTCTCATTTCTCCCATACGAGTAATAACGACAACTGTTTCTTCTCCGGCTTTATTAGTGTATTTAGTAGTTCTTACACTGTCGAATTCAATTTTACCATCAAATTTAGCAGACATGTGTGAATCAATTGCTGAAGATGATGCAGCACCTCCCACGTGGAAAGTACGTAACGTTAACTGAGTACCAGGCTCCCCAATTGATTGTGCAGCAATAATACCTACAGCATCTCCTTTTTGAGCCATTTTGCCATTAGCTAAATTTAAACCATAGCATTTTGAACATACTCCACGTTTACTCTCGCAAGTTAATACCGAACGAATTTCTACTGTATCGATATCAGCTTTTTCAATTGCATCAGCAATGTCAATTGTAATTTCTTGACCCGCTTCAACTAATAAATTACCTTGATAATCGGTCACATCATGTAATGAAGTACGGCCTACTATTCTATCAAATAATGATTCTACAATATCTTCATTTTCTTTTAAAGCAGATGTTGCAATACCTCTTAAAGTACCACAATCTTCTTCACGTATGATTACATCTTGTGTTACATCCACTAAACGACGAGTTAAGTAACCAGCATCAGCCGTTTTCAAAGCGGTATCCGCTAACCCTTTACGTGCACCATGCGTTGAGATGAAATACTCTAATACGTTTAATCCATCTTTGAAGTTTGATAAGATTGGATTTTCAATAATCTCAGAACCTGTACTACCCGATTTACGTGGTTTAGCCATCAATCCTCTGATACCAGACAACTGCTTAATTTGTTGTTTACTACCACGAGCTCCTGAATCTAACATCATATAAACTGAGTTAAACCCTTGTTTATCTGCAGCCATTTCTTTAATCAACGTCTCGGTAACTTTGGTATCGGCACGAGACCAGATATCAATTATTTGGTTATAACGCTCGTTGTTTGTTATTAATCCCATGTTGTAGTTATCCCAAACTTCATCAACCTCACCTTTAGCTGTTTCTAACATTTTAGCTTTTAAATCTGGGATAATCAAGTCCTCTGGATTAAATGACAATCCTCCTTTGAAGGCCGTTCTAAATCCTAATGTTTTAATATCATCCAAAAACTTAACTGTTGTAGGAATATCTGTGTATTTAATTACATCTCCAATAATGGTTCTTAAAGATTTTTTCGTTAATAATTCATTGATAAATCCTACTTTTTCTGGTGTGTTAATATTAAATAAAACACGACCTACTGTAGTATCAATTAATTTATTTACAATAGTACCATCTGCTTGACGAACATTTGCTTTCACTTTAATCCAAGCATGTAAATCTGCTTTTCCTTCGTTATTTGCGATAACAACTTCTTCTGCACTGTAGAAACATAAACCTTCTCCTTTGATAGGATCGTTTGGTAAATTTTTCTTTCCTTTAGAAATGTAATACAATCCTAAAACCATGTCCTGAGAAGGAAGAGTAATTGGTGTACCATTTTGAGGATTCAAGATATTGTGAGAAGCCAACATTAATAACTGTGCCTCCAAAATTGCAGCATTACTCAAAGGTAAATGCACCGCCATTTGGTCACCATCGAAATCCGCATTGAATGAAGAACAAACTAAAGGATGCAATTGAATTGCTTTTCCTTCAATTAATTTTGGTTGGAATGCTTGAATCGATAAACGGTGTAAGGTTGGGGCACGATTTAATAATATCGGATGACCTTTTAATATATTTTCTAAGATATCCCAAACTACAGCTTCTTTTTTCTCTACTAATTTCTTAGCAGATTTTACTGTTTTTACGATGCCTCTTTCAATTAATTTACGAATAATAAATGGTTTGAAAAGCTCAGCAGCCATATCTTTTGGCAATCCGCACTCATGCAATTTCATTTCTGGACCTACCACGATAACCGAACGACCAGAATAGTCAACACGTTTACCTAATAAGTTTTGACGGAAACGACCTTGTTTACCTTTCAATACATCACTTAAAGATTTTAATGCGCGACCACCTTCTGCTTTTACTGCATTTGATTTACGTGAATTATCCATCAAACTATCGATGGCTTCTTGCAACATTCTTTTTTCATTGCGCAAGATTACTTCTGGTGCTTTAATTTCTAATAAACGCTTTAAACGATTATTACGAATGATTACACGACGATATAAATCATTCAAATCTGAAGATGCGAAACGACCTCCGTCCAATGGAACCAATGGACGTAATTCTGGTGGTATAACAGGCACATATTGCATTACCATCCACTCAGGTTTATTTTCGATATGTGAATTTGCTTCTCTGAAAGCTTCTACCACACTCAAACGTTTTAACGCTTCCGCTTTACGTTGTTGTGATGTTTCAAATGCTGCTGCATTGCGTAATTCATAAGACAATTTGTCTAAATCAATACGAGATAACAACATTTGTACTGCCTCAGCACCCATTTTGGCGATGAATTTATTTGGATCATCATCACTTAATAATTGGTTATCTTTCGGTAATTTTTCTAATATATCTAAATACTCATCTTCAGTTAATAAAGTGATGAATGTATCTTCTTTTTCTTTTAATGACAAAGTAGAACGAATCATCGCATCTGCTTCTCCTGCATTGATAACCACGAAACGCTCATAATAAACAATCATTTCTAATTTCTTAGAACCGGTTCCTAACAAGTAACCAATTTTATTAGGTAATGATTTAAAATACCAAATATGTACTACAGGAACTACCAATTTGATATGCCCCATTCTTTCACGACGAACTTTTTTCTCTGTAACCTCTACACCACAACGGTCACACACAATTCCTTTATAACGAATACGCTTGTATTTCCCACAATAACACTCATAATCTTTGGTTGGCCCAAATATTTTTTCACAAAACAAACCATCTCTTTCTGGCTTGTATGTTCTGTAATTGATTGTTTCTGGCTTTAAAATTTCTCCAAAACTTCTATCTAAAATAGAGTCTGGTGATGCCAAAGTGATCGTTATTTTATTAAACGATGGTCTTGTTTTGTTCTCTTTTTTGAAACTCATTTGTTTACTTTTATGTTTTAAAATGGATGGGTATAAATACAAAAACATGACTGAATTTTGATGTTGATTTTTTATTTAAAAACCAAGTTACAAAACTCTGAAAGTCATGATACATCTACATTTCGCTTACATTCATTTTGATACACTTTTCGTGCAACCAAGACCATTAGTTGATGAATTGTAAACTAATATCGGTGTACAGTTTATATAAATCCACAGAAATTAGGTTACAAAAGTAAGGTTTTATGCCTTTTAAAAGAAAAGAATTGAACATTTTTTTTTGTTTTTGAATAAATAACGTCAATTTATTGAAGCAATGAAAAAAGCAAGCCGTTTTATATTTGACAAAATATCTCTCTTTGAATTTAAAAAAAACTCTGTACTTTCATCTGACAACTCACAACACACAACTATATTTGCATATCATGAATAAAGAGATTGTAGTCAGTGGAATTCGCTCTACGGGGAATTTACATTTAGGGAATTATTTTGGTGCTATGCGCAATTATGTTAAGATGCAGGATGAGTATCCATGTTTCTTTTTTGTTGCAGACTACCATTCACTCACAACTCATCCAGATCCATTACAACTGAAACCCAATGTATATAAGGTTTTGGCAGAAAACATTGCTTGTGGTTTAGACCCCAATAAAGTCACTTTATATGTACAAAGTGATGTACCAGAAATTCCTGAATTGTATTTGATGCTAAATATGATGGCTTATAAAGGAGAATTAGAAAAAACTGCTTCTTTTAAAGACAAAGCTCGTAGTCAGCCCGACAATATCAATGCGGGGCTTTTAACCTACCCGACCTTGATGGCTGCTGATATTTTAATTCACAAAGCAAAATATGTTCCTGTAGGAAAAGATCAAGAGCAACATTTGGAAATGGCGAGAAACTTTGCACAACGTTTTAACCATCGATATGGGGAAATGTTCCCAGAGCCCTATCCATTTAATTTTGGGAATGAATTAATCAAAATTCCAAGTTTGGATGGCAATGGAAAAATGAGTAAGAGTGAAAATGAAAATGCCACATTATATCTTTCTGATTCGGATGAAGTGATTCGTAAAAAAGTGATGAAAGCCAAAACAGACCAAGGTCCTACAGAACCTAATATGGCCATGCCCGATTATATTGAAAACATTTTTGACTTAATGAAATTGGTAAGTAGCCAGGAGGTGATTGAAAAATTTACTGCCGATTATAATGCCTGCACCGTTCGTTATGGCGATTTAAAAAAACAGTTAGCAGAAGACATGATAGATTTTATTTCACCGATTAGAACAAAAACGATTGAGTTGCAACAAGATATTTCAAGTCTTCAATCCATCATGAAATTGGGCAAAGAAAAAGCGAGAGATAGTGCCAGTAAGGTATTGGATGAGGCTAGAAAAAAAATGGGTATAAATTATTATTGTTAAACAATAGAGAATACGAGGATTTCAGTTTATTTTAGCAAATTCATAGTTATCTATAATTAGATAAAAGCAGTAAGTTTTTATAAATTCATTGCCTGCAACTGACATATGACAACTGACAATTTTTAAATACAAATGGCAAAAAAGAAACGAATAAAACATATTGCAATAGCAGGAAATATTGGTGCTGGCAAAACTACATTGACAAAAATTTTGGCGAAACATTTTAATTGGTCTCCACATTTTGAGGATGTAGAAAACAATCCGTATTTAAATGATTTTTACAACGACATGCATCGTTGGAGTTTCAATTTACAGATCTATTTTTTAAACAGTCGATTGAAACAAATCGTAGATATTTCAAAAGGTGATCAAACCGTTATTCAGGATAGAACAATATACGAAGATGCCTATATTTTTGCTCCCAATTTGCATGAAATGGGCTTAATGACAAAACGTGATTTTGAAAACTATAAAAACTTTTTCGAAACATTGAAAGGCATGGTTAATCCGCCTGATTTGTTGATTTATTTAAAAGCCAGTGTTCCTACTTTAGTTGGTCAAATACAAAAACGAGGTCGTGAATATGAAGAAAATATTCGGTTAGATTATTTAAAGCGTCTTAATGAATATTACAATTCATGGCTTGATAATTATTCTGATGGCCGCTTATTAGTTATCGATATTGATAAAATGAATTTTGCTGATAATAAAGAAGATTTGGCCAAAATCATACAAATGGTGGATGCAGAAGTGAATGGTCTTTTTTAATTAAATTTTAGACTGAGTCCTTTTAAATTTTACTTTTAATAAAGTACATAATAAAATTTCATAAATTACGTTTTATTTAAAACATAGTTTATGAAATTTTTCTTTTTAGCCGTTATATTAACTGCAAATTTATTTTGCATGGCCACGCCTACTACTTTGAGCGAAGGCATTAAATCAAACAAATTAAAAGTTCTAATTACTGGCAACAACATAACTAAAAACCCAACAAAATCAAGCCATACAGGTAAATGCTTAAAAATAACGATAAGCAATTCAAGCAATGTTATACTAGAAGTAAAAATTGAAAATGCCTATCATTTTACCAATGAATACGACTTTAAACAAGATTTAATTTCAACTGAAAACTATATCGTAAAATTAAATGCGAATGAAACAAAAACGATTGCTATCAATGCTCTTTGTGGAGAGAAAAAAAATGCATCCCCTAATGAAACAGATACTTTTCAACTAGCATACAAACACCAAGGATCTATTGAAAAATTAACTACTATTTTGCAACGATTAAAAACATATGACAACACGGCACAACAAGCCATGTGGTGCTTTACAGACAACAATTCTATAGACAATATTTATGATACCGATCTTGATACAACGATTGAAAATGAATTAGTGAAGTTTGTAGCCTTAGAAAAAGGAATTGCAATTCCTAAGCGTCCATATAACCTAAATAAAAAAATAAGAGCCATTCGATATCCAATTGAATTGATTGGTTCACACAGCGAACACATTGACAGACCGACAACGACTGGTTTTTATTTAACAGATACCACCAATAAAGTACTGGAAACTATCGTTGCTGATGATACCGAAAGTAGAAAAGGAACTGTAAAGTACAGTTGGGGCTATAGAGGTCAGTTGGTAAAAGGCACTTATTATTTTCAAATGAAAACAAATGGAGTTTGGCAACGATTAAAAATCATCAAGGTACCTGAAGAATAATCTTCATATTCGAAATTTGATTTTACTGAAATAAATATTCGAATTGATTAGTTTTGCACTAAATAAAAATAAACGTGGATTCATTAACACACATTGTTTTAGGAGGTGCTATAGGAGATAAATTATTGGGAAATAAAATCGGAAGAAAAGCATTTTGGATTGGCGCTTTGGCAAAAACATTTCCTGATTTTGATTTATTGTATTCAGGTTTAAATGACCCAAGAAAATATGTTTTATATCACCGAAGTTACACTCATTCATTTTTTGTAGAATTTTTAACGGCCTTTCCAATGGCTTATTTGTTTTACATTTTATTTAAAAAGAAAATAAGTTACAAAGAATGGTTTATACTTTGGATTGTATGCCTTTGGGGTCACTCTTTGGTAGATATATTTACAAATTATGGGACAAGAATTTTTCTACCTTTTTCAAAACAATTAGTATCTCTCAATAACATTTCTATCGCCGATTTATTTTTAACAATTCCGATTTTAATACTCGTTGTGGTCGCTTTATTTTTCAATAACAATTCAATTCCACGAAGACGCATTATGACAAGTGCCTTAACCTATGCTGTACTTTATTTTGGGATGACTTTTGTTAACAAAGCTGTTGCCAACCATCATTTTAAGAAATCAATAAAAGCAAATCATATAGCTGTAGAACAATCTATGAGTAATCCTACTATATTAAATAATATTTTGTGGTATTATATTGGCAATTCAGACAGTAATTTAATTGTGGGCGAATATTCATTATTGCAAAACAGTGACTCTATAAAATGGCAATACTACCCTATACATAAAGAAGCATTATCAAAATCTCAAAGTAAAGATGCCAGGATGTTAGAATGGTTTAGCCAAGGGTTTTACATCACAGAAAAAAGTGGAGATACTCTAAATGTTTTCATCCCTAAGTTTGGAAGAGGTGATTTAGATAAAACAGCAACAAAAGAAACTTTTATATTTTATTATCAAATATATTATGCCAATCATCAATGGCAATTGAAGGCAATACAACCTTCAAAAGACAATATGAATTATAAAGCTGCCTTTTCACAATTAATAGATAAAATACAACATGGGAATCATTAAAATGGCCTTTTCTCTACCCAAAACAACCAAATACTCATTGTAAAATGCAAAATGCTAATTTATAAAATCAATGCCTTCAACTAGTTGTTACATTTGTATCAGTAGGTTATTTATGTGATTTTTTCATTAAATCCCATCAGCAATGGTGGGGTTTTTAATTTTAGGCCTTCTAATAAAAGTAGACTGCTGAAATTTTCATTTTTTACATTCTGTAGTTTTACAATTTCATACCAGTATTTTATTTATTTATTTTTTAATATGTATTTATATTCTGCTATGATCATTTCTCTGATTTATTTGCAAGAGTTTAATTTTATTCAAGCACATATTGTAGTAAACAAAGAATCTTCCTTTATTAGGAAATCCTATTCTATAAAATAAACATGAAAAATATTCTCGAAATAAAAAAAAGTCTCAAATAATTTGAGACTTTTTTGCGGATCGGACGGGACTCGAACCCGCGACCTCCGCCGTGACAGGGCGGCATTCTAACCAGCTGAACTACCGATCCTCGCTTTGAATGGAGTGCAAATATATACTATTTTTTTTTACCACAAAAATTATTTTTAGAAATTTATAAAATGTACTTTTTTTTGTAGGATTGAATCTCTATTTTTACACAAATAAATGTATGCAATATTTAGATTTTGAGAAACCAATAGAAGCTCTTTATGAGGAAATAGAGAAATTGAAAGAAGTTGGAGAAAAGACAAAAGTTGACATGTCTGTTTCGATTAAAGAGTTAAATAAAAAAATAGAAGAAACTAGAAAAGATATTTATTCCAATTTGAATGATTGGCAAAGAGTACAATTGAGTCGTCATCCAGAAAGGCCTTATACAAATTATTACATCAGTAGATTATTTTCTAACTACCAAGAGTTACATGGAGATAGAAATGTAAAAGATGACAAAGCAATCGTTGGAGGTTTTGCAACATTAAATGACAATGAAACTGTTATGGTGATTGGTCATCAAAAAGGATCAAATACAAAAATGCGTCAGTTACGAAATTTCGGAATGGCGAATCCTGAAGGATACCGCAAAGCATTGCGCTTAATGAAACTTGCTGAAAAATTTAATAAACCAATTATTACTTTTATTGACACTCCTGGAGCTTATCCTGGATTGGAGGCAGAAGAGCGTGGAC
>CANGUS010000043.1 GCA_947457085.1 Bacteroidota bacterium | reverse complement strand
GGTTCAAATGGATCGGTGATTCCAATTTTTGAAAAACAAATTGCCGCAGGTGGGCCCGTTCAAGTAACCCATCCCGACATTACCCGATTTTTTATGACCATCCCTGAAGCTTGTCAATTGGTGCTAGAAGCAGGTGCTATGGGAGAAGGAGGTGAAATATTTGTTTTCGACATGGGTGATTCTGTGAAAATAATTGACTTGGCAAAAAAAATGATTCTTCTATCCGGATTACAACCGGATAAAGATATTGAAATACAATATACTGGTTTGCGTCCTGGTGAAAAATTGTATGAAGAATTATTAAATGATTCAGAGTCTATCATCCCTACCCATCATGATAAAATTATGAAAGCCAAAGTTGCTCAAAATAATTATTTGTATATTCAAGATGAATTAAATAAGCTACAGGAACTCATTCAGGTGGCAGCCAGTGACAGTACGGTAGTTAGTTCAATAAAAAACATTGTTCCCGAATTTATTAGTCAAAATTCATTCTTTGAACAACTAGACATTAAAAGTGAACTAACACTGAAAGAATAAAATAGTATACACTTTTAATTAACGCTTTGTTTTAAACCATTTAAATAAATTAAATTAAATTGCACCAAAATTATTTTACATGAAAGGTTATATTTTATTGTTTTTTTATTGCTTATTGATCGTTTCATGTAATGTGCATCCAGAAAAATATATTTATTTCCAACATAAATATGGAGATAGAGATGAAATTATATCAGATTCTGTTTCAAACACAACAAGTATACATACCATATTTCAGCCGGATGATTTAGTAGCAATTTCGGTAAGCTCTATCGATCCAGAAGCAGTAAAACCATTTACTTCAGATATGACAGCAAAAGGAGAATCGTCTCAAGGAGATCATGCAGCTGGCTATTTAATTGATGCCAATGGCAATATAGATTTTCCATTAATTGGCACGGTTAAAATTGCGGGTCTGAATAGAATAGAAGCGGCACTCGTATTGAAAGAAAGAATAAAGAGTTATGTAAAAAGTCCAATTGTAAACGTACGATTACAAAATTTTAAAATTACTATCCTAGGTGAAGTTAATAAACCGGGTGTTTTTACCATGAATCATGAAAGAATTACCATCACAGAGGCATTGGGTTTGGCTGGTGATTTATCTATTAATGGCGTAAGACAAAATGTTTTATTAATAAGAGAAGAAAATGGAATTAAAAAAGAAATTCGAATCGATTTAACTTCAAGAGACATTTTTCGTTCCCCTTATTATTATTTGCATCAAAATGATATTATATATGTAGAACCTTTTAAAAGTAAAATTGCCGCTAGCCAACAAGTTACAGCTTATGGTAGTTTAGTCATTACAGGAACTACGCTGTTTATAACCATTTTAAATTATTTGACTCGATAATATGAACATAGAGAACGAACAAGAATTTTTTCAAGAAGAAAATTTAGAATCAGGTTTTAATATAAAAGAATTAATTGGTAAACTCTTACACCATTGGTTTTGGTTTGTAGTCGGATTAATGCTCAGCTTTACGGTTGCATTTGTTTATTTACGTTACCAAGTTCCTATTTATCAGGCAAAGGCGACTGTATTAATTAAAGATGAGAAAAAAGGGGGCGCATTGTCTGAATTGTCCGCATTTTCTGATTTAAATATCATGTCGGGTTCTAGTAGCCTAGAGAATGAAATAGAAATTTTTAAATCTAGAAACCTAATGTCAAGAGTGGTTAGAGATTTAAATTTACAAACGAGCTATTTTGTACAAGGAAGTGTTATTGAAAAAGAGGTATATGCTCAATTGCCTTTTAAAGTAATCTACTTTGAAGACAGAAATAAATTAGACAATGCTGCTGCTAATTTGTTGATAAAAGTAATAGACAATCAACATTTCGAATTTACAGATGGGGATAGTAAATCGATTGTAAAAAAATCATTTTCAGATAGTTTTAAAACCTCTGTTGGAACCATCACAGTTGTTCCAAATCAAAAATATATATCCAATTGGACAAACAAAGAGTTTCATGTAAAACTCCGCCCAATCAACTCGGTTGTAAATCATAACTTATCTATTTTAACAGTAAAGTCTATATCAAAATCTGCTAGTTTAATCGAATTGACATTTAATGATCAGTCAAAAGAAAAAGCAATAGACATTATCAATAATTTAATTTTTCAACACAACCAAGATGTAATCGAGGATAAAAATCAAATTTCAAAAAATACAGCTTCCTTCATCAATGACCGTTTACAGTTTATTACCAATGAGTTGACGAATGTAGAAAGCAGTGCACAACAATACAAACAAAGCAACAATGTAGTGGATGTTGCCTCAGAAGCAAAATTGTATTTAGAGTCTGACCGTATGAACGAACAGCGGATTTCTGAATTAAGTTCACAACAACAAGTGGCTGATAATATTTATAATTATATTAGCAGAAATAACAATACCGATTTGATTCCTACTAATTTTGGCATTGCAGATGGAAACAGCGCAGCCAATATTACGAGTTACAATCAATTAATTTTAGAGAGAAATCAAAAAATTAAAACCACCAGTGAAATTCATCCTGCTATCATCGCTTTGGATGAACAAATTAATAGCTTGAGACAAAACGTAATTTCGGGTGTTCAAAATTATAGAAACTCACTCCAAATTCAACGCAATGCCTTAGCAAAACAAAGCGGTTTAGTGAACTCTAAAATTTCATCGGTACCGAAATATGAACGCCAAATAAAATCAATCAGTCGACAACAAGAAATTAAAGAAGGATTATATCTTTATTTATTACAAAAAAGAGAGGAAACCAACATTGCATTAGCAGTAACGGTTACCAATGCAAAAACGATAGACGCTGCTTTCAGTAATGGAAGTACTATATTCCCAGATAAAAAGAAAACCTATACCTTGGCTTTTGCATTCGGTTTACTTTTACCGGTATTGCTTATTTATTTAAAACAAATTTTTGATACCAAAGTGCACAGCATCAAAGATTTAGAAAAATTAAATATGCCATTTGCAGGCGATATTCCTTTAGCTGAATATGAAGAACGATTAATAATTACAAAAGGATTATCTACTAGCATTGCAGAAGCCTTTAGAATGACTCGTACGAATATTGATTTTCTTACTAGCTCAGTTAAAGACAAAGCAAAAACCATTTTGGTTACTTCTACTTTACCTGGAGAAGGAAAATCATTTGTGTCCCTAAACTTAGCTGCTACAATAAGCCTTGCTAATAAAAAAGTAGTATTAGTAGGTATGGATTTAAGGGCACCTAAATTACTAGAATATTTAAATTTAAGCATAGAGAATCCTGTAGGAGTTACTAATTTTATTATTGATGACAATTTAACCGTAGACGATATTATTTTAAAAAAACCAACCAAAGAAAATATCGATGTAATCCTCTCTGGTGACATTCCACCCAATCCATCTGAATTATTATTAGACAGTAGAATAAATCAACTTTTTGAGCAACTAAAAGAACGATATGATTATGTTATCATTGATACCGCTCCTGTAGGGGTGGTAACTGATACCATTTTAATGAGTGATTATGCAGATGCTACTTTATACATCGTGAAAGCAGAATACATCGATAAACGCATGCTAAATGTACCATTGAGCTTGTATCATGAAAAACGATTAAAAAACATGGCCTTGCTTTTAAATGGAACAGATATTCAAAAAGGTTATGGCTATGGCTACGGTTATGGATACGGTTATGGTTATGGATACGGTTATGGTTATGGCTACGGCTATGGCTACGGTTATGGAAATTATATGAAAGATGAAGTTAAGCAAAGTTTCCTTGCTAAAATCAAACAAAAATTATTCAAACCAAAGGCATAATAGTTTTAGTAAAAAGCATCTTTGATATGCAACAATTCGGGTTCTGTATCTTTTTTTAAAATAATGGATATCACATCAAACCGAACATCCTTATATTGCTTATTTATTAAAAATGTTTGGGAAGCCTCTGTGATGTTTTTAATTTTAGCATGACTAATTGCATTTTCTGGCATGCCCATTTTTAAATTGGTACGCGTTTTTACTTCCACAAAAATATATACATCGTCTTTTCTTAAAATGAGGTCTATTTCTTTGTGTCCAATGGTCCAATTTTTATCAATTAGCTCATACCCATTTTCTAAGCAATGCTGCAGTGCTAATTCTTCGCCTATACTTCCTATTTTTTTGTTTTTGCTCATTATGTCTTAAATTTACCATCTTTTTAAAATTATATATGAAAAGACTAATAGAAAATTTTACTATACAACTTGCCGAGGCCATAGCGATTGGTAAAAAAAGTAAAATTACGTTCACTAAAAAAATATTTAATCAAGTAGTCATTAGTGGACTAGGAGGTAGTGGTATCGGTGGTACGATCATACAAGATTATGTAATGGATACTTTATCCATTCCTTTCGTGGTGAATAAAAATTATTTTATTCCTAAATCAGTCACTGCAGACACCCTTTTTATAGCTTGTTCATATTCTGGCAATACCGAAGAAACCATATCTGCTGTAAAAGAAGCTAAAAAACGAAAAGCAAATATTGTCTGCATTACCTCTGGTGGAGAATTGGCTACTTTTGCTACTAAAAATAAATTTCCTTTAATATTGGTTCCCAGTGGAAACCCTCCAAGAGCCAGTTTGGGATATTCTTTAGTGCAAATATTATTTGTATTAAATCAAGCTAAATTAATCAATACTTCATTTATCAAAGAAATAGAATCCAGTATTTCATTGATCAATAAAGAAACAAAAAAGATACAAACCAATGCCTTAAAAATAGCTACCCAAATTAATGGTAAACAAATCGCGATTTATACCAATGTAGGTCACGAAGGCATTGCAATTAGATTTAGACAACAACTAAATGAAAATAGCAAACTACTTGCTTGGACCAATGTGGTTCCTGAAATGACACACAATGAAATTGTAGGTTGGAAAAAAGAACATTCAGATTTAGCCGTTATATACTGCGCAGCAAAAACAGATTATGAAAGAAATTTGACGCGTATGAAAGTGCTAAAAGAAGTTACAAAAAAATATAAAGCAACATTAGTTGACATCGACATTAAAGGAAATTCTTTTTTTGAACAAGTATTCCTATTTGTGCATTTAACCGACTGGATTTCAGTATTTTTGGCCGACCTAAGCAATACAGATCCTGTCGAGGTGAACGTACTGGATCTCTTAAAATCAAATATGGCAAAAAAATAATATTGTCAATATCAAAATCTTAATAGAAATTTGCAACACTAAGATTTTTAGGCTTAAAAAAATAATATGAAGAAAGAAATATCAATAGTAGCATTGTTAGTTTTAACCACCGCTATTTTACGAATTGTATATGCTGAATTGCATATGTACAACATGGTTCCTGTTGCCGCATTAGGAATATTTAGCGGATCTGTTCTAACTAACAAAAAATGGGCTTATATGATTCCTTTAACCGCTATGTTTTTGTCGGATGTAGGGTTGAATTTATTTACAAGTACTCCAGGTTTTTATGGAATTTCTCAATTTGTAAACTACCTAGCATTAGGCTTAGTAACGCTTTTAGGAACAACCTTGGTAAACAGAAAAGCGATTAATATATTAGGATATACCTTAGGAGGCTCAATGATTTTTTTCTTAGTATCTAACTTTGGAACTTTTTTACAAGGTTATTATGGATATCAATTTGAAGGATTCATAAATTGTTACGTAATGGCATTGCCATTTTACAAAAGCGAATTTTCAACTGTTATTTTTAGGAATAGTTTTTTAGGAGATATTATTTTTTCAGTGATTGCTTTTGGTACTTTTTACTTGGCCAAATTACCAAAATTAACTTTGAAAAAAGCATAGTATTTTCATATTAAATAATTTAAAAAAGCTACACGCTGTGTGGCTTTTTCTTATGTGATATCAATTCATTTGATATTACTTTTCTAGCAATTGAGACTACTTTTACAATATGGCAATACATTGTTTACAAAAGACACAAAATCTAAATTTATCCATTTCAGAGGTGTGGGATTTTATATCTTCCCCTAAAAACTTAAAAGAAATTACACCCGATTATATGGGCTTTGAAATTTTAACCGATTTGCCCGAAAAAATGTATGCTGGTCAAATTATTCAATATAAAGTAACACCGTTATTAAATATTCCAATGAGTTGGTGCACCGAAATTACCCATGTAAAAGAGCATGAATATTTTGTAGATGAACAACGACAAGGTCCATACCAATTTTGGCATCATCAACACCATATCAAACCGATAAAAAACGGGGTAGAAATGTTAGACATCGTGCATTATCAAGCGCCATTTGGCATCATAGGAGAATTGGTTACCCCACTCATAGTGACTAAAAAACTAGAAGAAATTTTTGAATACCGATTCAATAAATTAATTCAACTTTTTGGAGAATATAAAGAAGGGTAATAATTACTTTTGCGTTTCATATGAATGAACGTCATAAAGCACATCTAGCATTATTAGGAGCCAATTTATTTTATGGAGCAGGGTTTACCGTTGCAAAGTCAGTAATGCCAACACTCATTAAACCAGGAGGATTTATTTTAATCAGGGTTTTATGTGCTACTTTTTTATTTTGGTTGTCTTTTTTAGGGGGTAAAAATTATAGAACCAAAATAGACCGATCCGATTTTGTACGATTGGTTTTTTGTGGATTATTGGGGGTAGCTATCAATCAATTGTTTTTCTTTAAAGGCTTGAGTTTAACAACTCCCATTCATGCTTCGCTTATGATGCTCTCTACTCCGATTTTAGTCAGTGTATTTGCTGCAGTAGTCCTCAAAGAAAAATTTTCAAAACTCAACTTATTTGGATTGTCTTTAGGTGTACTGGGAGCTGCGATGTTGGTTACTATAGCCGCAAAAGATAAGGTAGCGATTCATCCTATTTTAGGGGATACCTTCGTATTTTTAAATGCGACATCGTATGCCATTTATATGATTATTGTCAAACCATTGATGCACAAATACCGACCTATTATCGTGGTTCGATGGGTATTTTTAATAGGTAGTCTATTTGTGTTTCCATTTGGTATTCAAGATTTTTTAGCCATTCATTGGGCCTCATTTACCCCTAACAATTATTTAGCCGTAGGCTTTATTGTTATTGGAGTTACTTTTTTCACCTATTTGTGGAATATTTATGCCATCAGAATTCTTAGTCCGGCCATTGCGGGGGCCTATATTTATATTCAACCATTATTTGCAGCCATCATAGCTATATTATTTTTAGGGGAAGAAATGAGCATGATAAAAGCCGCTGCAGCCATTTTAATTTTTGTTGGCGTATTTTTGGTAAGTAAAAAAACACCTAAGTCGTGAGCAAGCAACTTTAAAAATAGATAAATAAAAAATTCGAAGCGTTTTGCTTCGGATTTTTTTTGCATTACCTGTTGCTAATTATCTGTGATAAAAACGTTCTTCCACAATAAAGTCGCCATCCCATTTTTGAACCGCTACTTGGCTAATTTTCATTCTTACATCATTTTGGAAAGTAACATCCATCCAGTTTTCAATCAAAACGGTTTTGTTTTCTTCATCTGAAGCCATTGAATCAATTCCTGCACCATGTACTGCTTTCACTGATTCTAAAAATTTAATTTCATATTCTCTGTTAATCGCTTTGCCCACTCTTGCTTCTTCTCCTATTTCAGTCATCACAACCTCTTCATGGTAAAATTTATCAAATGCTTCTAATAATTGACCAGAAAAAATCATGTCATATACTGCTTGTGCTTTTTGTTTGTATGTCATATTTATTTAAAATTTAGATTGCAAATTTATCCTGCAATCATTGAGTGCTTTGTGATATTTGATAAATATTGTTGTGATTTATATCAATAAATTATCAATCACCTGGCTATACCAAATATGCTCTAAGGCCAATACATTTTTTGCTACTTCTTTTGCATCTTCAAATTCACTAACGGGTATTTTCTTTTGCAGTAGGATGGTCCCTTCGTCATAATTTTCATTCACCATATGTATTGTAATGCCGGTTTCTTTTTCTTTGTTTTTTACAACGGCTTCATGTACAAAATGACCATACATTCCTTTCCCACCATAATTAGGCAACAAAGCAGGGTGAATATTAATAATCTTTCGAGGATAAGCCTCCACTAAAAAAGTAGGGATTTTCCATAAAAACCCAGCTAATACAATTAAATCGGGTTTATAAACATCTAAAGAATCAATCAAAACAGGTGATGTAAAAACTAATTTATCAACTAACATTACATCAATATTATACTCTTGAGCAATATCTATCACACCAGCCCTCGATTTGTTGGTTACAATTAAAGGAAACGATACATCTTTTCTATCTTTAAAATAATGGAGAATTGCCCGCACATTGCTTCCCCCACCGGATGCAAATAAAATAATATTTTTCACGGCGCAAATTTATGTCATTCTATTCATGATATAAATATCATTTTATAGTTTTATCAAATACTATCTTTAAATTTGCGACCTTATGAGACAAGAAATTGCAGAAATATTAAAAGGTAAACAAGTTGATTATACCATAACGGTTAAAGGTTGGGTGCGAACATTTCGTAACAATCAATTTATCGCTTTGAATGATGGTAGTACCAATCATAATTTACAAGTCGTAGTGGAATTAAATTCACAAGATGAAGCCTTGCTAAAACGAATCACCACGAGTGCTTGTATTAGTGCGACTGGTAAAATAGTAGCTTCACAAGGTAAAGGTCAAACGGTTGAGTTAATTGCAGATACAATAGAAATTTTAGGAGACAGTGATGCAGAAAAATATCCTTTACAACCTAAAAAACACAGCCTTGAATTTTTAAGAGAAATAGCCCATCTTCGATTTAGAACCAATACTTTTGGAAGTGTATTTCGTTTACGCAATGCATTAATTTTCGGGATTCATAAATTTTTCCAAGAACAAAACTTCTTAAATATTCATTCTCCCATTATTTCAGCAAGTGATGCAGAAGGAGCGGGCGAAATGTTTAAAGTAACTACCTTAGATTTAGATAAATTGCCTACATCAGAAGATGGAACTGTTGATTATAAACAAGACTTTTTTGGCCGCAGTGCAAACCTTACCGTAAGTGGACAATTAGAAGCGGAATTGGCTGCGATGGCGTTTTCTAAAGTATATACATTTGGACCTACTTTTAGAGCGGAAAACTCAAACACAACCCGTCATTTAGCGGAGTTTTGGATGATAGAGCCAGAAGTTGCTTTTAATGAATTAAAAGAAAATGCCGACTTAGCTGAAGCTATGTTAAAATATGTGATTCAATATGCGATGGAAAAACATCCCGATGATATTGCATTTTTAGATGCTCGTTTGGCCGATGAAGAAAAACAAAAACCTACCAATGAACGCGCAGAATTTGGATTAATTGAAAAACTAAATTTTGTATTAAATAATGATTTTGAGCGCATAACATATACCGAAGCCATCGATATTTTGTTGCAATCGCCAGCATATAAGAAAAAGAAATTTCAATATGATGTAAAATGGGGTATTGATATGCAAAGCGAACATGAGCGTTACTTAGTAGAAAAACACTTTAAAAAACCAGTCATTGTAACGGATTATCCAAAAGATATTAAAGCATTTTATATGCGCCAAAATGATGGTTGTGAGCCAGGAAGAGAAACAGTGGCTGCTATGGATATTTTAGCACCCGGTATTGGAGAAATTATTGGGGGGTCACAAAGAGAAGAGCGTTTAGAAAAGTTAGAACAACGTATGCATGAAATGCATATTCCTACCAAAGAAATGTTTTGGTATTTAGATACTCGACGTTTTGGAACTTGTAAACATGCAGGTTTTGGATTAGGTTTTGAGCGTTTAGTGCAATTTGTTACCGGAATGGGCAATATTAGAGACGTAATTCCTTTCCCAAGAACTCCTCAAAACTGTGAATTTTAAAGGCTTTTAGAATAAAATAAAATTTATTTTAAAATAAAATTTGTAAAATGTAAATTTTCCCTATTTTTGCACTCCAACAAGATTCTTCCTTAGCTCAGTTGGTTAGAGCATCTGACTGTTAATCAGAGGGTCTCTGGTTCAAGTCCAGAAGGGAGAGCAAAAGCCTCAACATCGTTGAGGCTTTTTTATTATT
>CANGUS010000042.1 GCA_947457085.1 Bacteroidota bacterium | reverse complement strand
TCCTACATGAGTCATGATGAAGGGTTTGGTAAATTTTTTGCCTATTTAAATTTATTCATTTTTTCTATGTTATTGTTAGTATTAGGTTCTAACTACTTAATATTATTTATAGGCTGGGAAGGTGTTGGTTTGTGTTCATACTTATTAATTGGCTTTTGGTATAAAAACATTGATTACACCAATGCTGCAAAAAAAGCATTCATCATGAATCGCATTGGTGATTTAGGCTTTTTAGTAGGTATATTTTTAGTATTTTCTAAATATGGCACATTGGAATTCGTAGAGCTACAAACATTAATGGCCGCAACTCCTTTTGATGCAACATACACCACCGCAATTGCCTTGTGCTTCTTTATTGGAGCAACTGGTAAGTCGGCTCAAATTCCGTTATTCACATGGTTGCCAGATGCGATGGCCGGTCCAACTCCTGTTTCTGCTTTGATTCATGCAGCTACAATGGTAACAGCCGGTATTTACATGATTACTCGAAGTCATTTTATTTTTTCTACAGTACCTCATGCTCAACAAGTAATATTAATTATTGGCTTAGCAACCGCTTTGTTGGCAGCAACCATCGCTACACAACAAAACGATATTAAAAAAGTATTGGCCTATTCAACAGTTTCTCAACTAGGATTTATGTTTATGGCTTTAGGTGTAGGTGCTTATACTGCAGCTATTTTTCATGTGATAACGCATGCATTTTTTAAAGCCTTATTGTTTTTAGGCTCTGGATCTGTTATTCATGCTTGTGATGGCGAACAAGACATTCGCAATATGGGTGGATTGTCGAAACACATGAAAATTACATACACCACTTTCTTTATAGGATGTATTGCCATTGCTGGAATTCCTCCTTTAAGTGGCTTCTTTTCTAAAGATGAAATCATGTTGCATATTTTTATGCATCCTACATACGGCAAACTTTTTTGGAGCTTAGGTATGCTGGCTGCATTCATGACCGCATATTACATGTTTAGATTATTGTTTGTAACTTTCTGGGGTGAGTTTAGAGGCACTCAACACCAAAAAGAACACTTACATGAAAGTCCATCACTGATGACCGGTCCATTAATTGTATTAGCAATATTATCTGTAGTAGGTGGTTTTATTGGAATCCCTCACGTATTAGGTGGCACTCATCAATTGAATCATTTATTAGAATCTGTAATAGGCGTATCTGCACATGAAGGAGCTGAACTTTCTGCATCAAATGAAATGATGATGATGGGCATTGCAGTTCTTGTAGCGATAGGCGGAATTTTATTAGCTTATGCAGGATTTAAAAAATACAATGCATCCAAAAAAAGCGCTGGAATTGCAAAATTCTTTGAAAATAAATGGTACATTGATGAAGCATATGATGCAGCCATTGTTAAACCATTGTACAAAAAATCTTTTTTTTATGAAAAATACATAGAAAAAATGGGGATTGATGGCTTAGTAAATGGCATAGGAAAATTAATTCAAGACGGAAGCAATCGTTTGAGAATATTACAAAGTGGCTTGGTTGGATTTTATTTATTTTTAATGGTGCTAGGCATTGCACTGTTATTTATCATTCAGCTTTGGTTTAATAAAAATTAATACATAGATAGAAAAATAAATACATGTTACTGATTATACTCATATTAGTTCCGATTATTGGTGGTTTGGTTTCTTTTTTAACAAAGAACAACAGCCAATTGCCTGCTTTAGGAACCTCATTAATTACTTTAGTAGCCACCTTGTTTGGCGCATTCACTTATTACAATGGGCACGCTCCTATTGCAATAGATGCTAGTTGGATCCCTTCTTTAGGAGCCAATTTTGCATTGAACATCAACAGTGGTTTGCAAGTATTAATGCTTACTTTAACGGCTATTATTTTCCCATTAGTCTATCTATTTATGCATGGCAATGAACTTGAAAATAAATCTACTTTTTATGGTTTGATGTCATTGGCACAAGCTGGATTGATAGGAGTATTTTTAGCAAATGATGCATTGGTATTTTATATCTTTTGGGAGCTAGCATTAATCCCTGTTTACTTTTTAAGCTCATTATTTGGAGGAGAAAATAGAATCAAAGTAACCTTCAAATTCTTCGTGTATACGTTTGTTGGGAGCTTATTGTTATTGGTTGCTTTTTTAATCATTTATAACCATACAACAGATCATTCATTTGCATGGACAAGTTTTGTAGAGTCTGGCAAGTCAATGTCTGGAAGCATGCAAAATTGGATGTTTTGGTTAGTATTTTTAGCTTTTGCAATTAAGATGCCGATGTTTCCATTTCATACTTGGCAACCAGATGCTTACGAGCAAAGTGCAACTCCAGTAACCATTGTATTAAGTGCAATCATGGTTAAAATGGGTTTGTTTGCAGTCATTAAATGGTTGTTACCTGTATTGCCACTAGGTGTTTTACATTGGACCCATTTAGTAACGATATTATCAATCATAGGAATCATTTATGCATCTTGCCTAGCGATTGTTCAAACAAATATTAAGCGATTGATTGCATACTCTTCCATTGCACACATTGGTTTGATGATTGCTACATTATTTGCGCAAAATCAATTAGGTACGCAAGGTGTTGCGATACAAATGTTCAATCATGGTATCAATATTATGGGATTATGGTTACTCGTTTTGGCTATCGAAAAACGTTTAGGTACTCAGAATTTAAACGAAATGGGAGGGTTAGCAAAACTTGCTCCTAAATTTACTATTGCTTTAGTGCTAATATCATTAGCAAATATCGCATTGCCCCTCACAAATGGTTTTATAGGAGAATTCATGATGTTTAATGGTTTGTTTCAATCAACATCACAATATCATATTGTGTTTACCATTATAGCTGGATTAGGCGTTATTTTAGCGGCAGTATATACTTTAGGGATGATTCAAAAAATAGCATTTGGTGAATTAAAAAACAATGAAGTTGTTTTTGCTGATTTATCAACAAATGAATGGATTGTTTTAATGATTATTATGGGTATAATTCTTTGGTTAGGATTTTGTCCAAATGTATTGATGTCTTTAGTTAGTTAATTTTTAAAATAAAAAAATCATATTGAGTTCGCTCAATTAAAAATAAATAGAATGAATGCAATTGTAGTATCAGCTTTATTGGGAGTCGTAATGATGTTCGCTGGTTTGCTATTTAAAAATAGCAAGCAAGTTCAATGGACTGCTTTAATAGGTATCTTTATTTTAATGGGAGTTTCAATTTTTGACAATCAACTCATCTCAACACAAGGAAGTAAGTCATATTTCAATATGATTGAATTAACTAGTTTCACATCATGGTTTAATGTTCTGATTACTTTTTGTGCAACAAGTTATTTTCTATTATTTCACAAACAAATTGCCGGTGTAGGAATTAATAAAGCTGAATATTTTGCCTTGATGTTTTTTATACTTTCAGGAGTATATTTACTTTCGTCTTATTCAAACTTACTTATTTTATTTATCGGAATCGAAATTCTTTCTATCCCACAATATATTTTAGCAGGGAGCGACAAAGAAAATGTAAAAAGCACAGAAGCTTCATTGAAATATTTTTTAATGGGTTCATTTAGTACAGGTATTTTATTAATGGGTATTACTTTACTATATGGCGCTACGGGAAGTTTTGACATCATGAGCAATCAATTTACAACACAATTTACGCAAGTAAATAGCATGAGCTCATTAGCCATTGTGGGGATTTTATTAATGGTGGTTTCTTTTGGCTTTAAAGTATCTGCTGCGCCTATGCACTTTTGGACACCTGATGTATATGATGGAACTCCTACTGCATTTACCCCTTTTATGGCAACCATAGTGAAAGTAAGTGTATTTGTAGCCTTTATTCGTTTATTCCACTTTTCATTTGGAAGTGTAAGTCATGCTTGGCAAATTACCATTGTTTCTATGATTGCATTAACTTTATTAATTGGAAATGTAACTGCAGTATACCAAACCAGCGTAAAAAGAATGATGGCCTATTCATCAATCGCACAAGCTGGATTTATGCTATTTGCTATTTTTGCAATCAATGCGACTTCATGGAAAGGCATCACCTTGTATAGCGTTACATACACTTTAGCTTCATTGGGTGTATTTGCTGTATTAATTAAAATGAAAGATTATACATTTGATGGCTTTAATGGGTTGGCTAAAAAACAACCTGTATTGGCAATCACGGCTACAATTTGTTTATTTTCATTGGCAGGGATTCCCTTAACCGGTGGATTTTTTGCTAAATATTATGTGCTGATGGCTGCAGTAGAGCAAGGTACAATGCTTTGGATTGTAGTATTTGCTGTATTAATGGCTGCTATTAGCGTTTATTATTATTTTAGAGTGATTATGAGCATGTATTTCAAACAAGGAGAAGCTGAATTAATAGAAGAGGCTACAACAATTGAAAAAACATTATTAATAATTAACGCAACAATTATTATCGCATTGGGAATATTACCAAGCGTACTAATGAGATAATTATTCAAAATTATATTTATATAAAACCTTCAAGTTTTCCTTGAAGGTTTTTTTATATTAGTATTATATTGCTTCTATATAATCTTCCAGTTCCTTAAAGGCTTGTACACATATTTGTTGAAGATTATCTATTAATGACTTAATTTCTTCATTTTTATGTTCATGAGAAGCCATTTGTTCAATCTCTTGAACATGAGAATATTCTTCCTTCACACCCATATAATTGAGTTGTGTTTTTAGAGAATGTGCAGAAATTTTAACCATTTCAAGGTCATTACTTTCAAACCCATTTTGCATTTGCAATAATAACTTAGGTGCATTTTTCAAAAAGATACTGATATATTTTTTTTGTTTTTCTTTATCATCTCCAGCAAATGAAATTAGAAAACTTGGATCAGTTAATTGAGTTGCTGGAAGTAAATGACTAGGTGCTAGTTCATCCTCTATCGCTTCATATTCTACAATCCTATTTTTGATGACTTCTTTATTATTATCCAATTGATTTAAAATTTTAAATATCAATTCAGATTTATGAAATGGTTTAGGAATGTGGTCATTCATACCATTTTGTAAATAGCTATCAATGTCATTTTTCATAACATTGGCTGTCATGGCAATTATTTTAATCCTATTTAACGGTGCTTCCAATTTGTTTCTAATGAATAAAGTAGCTTCAATTCCACTCATTTTAGGCATCTGAATATCCATCAAAACCAAATCAATCTCATTTGTTTTTAATTTTTCAATGGCTTCCATACCACTTTGAGCTTCCAAAATAGACATGTTTGGAGCGATTGATTTCAATGTGTCTACCGCTACTATTCGATTAAATTCATTGTCATCCACTAGCAATATTTTGGATAGATTTAATATTTCTAAATCATTTACTGCAATTGTAAAATCATCCTGTGACTGTTTAAAATCTCCTTCCCCAATTTGAAAAGGCAATATAAATGTAAAAGTAGTCCCCACTCCTATTTTACTTTTAACTTCAACGGAGCCACCCATAAGCTCTACCAACTGTTTTGAAATAGTCAAACCTAATCCAGTGCCTCCAAATTTTCTAGCGACATCGGTTCCTGCTTGTGTGAAACTTTCAAATATCTTACCTACATATTCTTCTGAAATTCCAATACCTGTATCAATTACATCAAAAGCCATTTTCACACAATCTCCTTCTAATTCTACATTTCTACAAACTATTTGAACACTGCCTTTTTCAGTAAATTTTACTGCATTCCCTGCTAAATTCATTAACACCTGAGTCAATCTTGTTGGATCACCAATTAAATGCTCTGGCACATTTTCATTAAAATCAAAACGAATATCTATTCCTTTTTCAATCGCTTTAAATCGCAACAAGGTTACTACATTTTTCAATATCTGTTTTAATGAAAAGGACACCGATTCAATTGTAATTTTACCTGCTTCAATTTTTGAAAAATCTAAAATATCATTGATAATAACCAATAAATTATCAGCACTTTGAGTAATGGCATCTAAATATTTAGACTGGTCTGCACGAGGATTTTTTTCTTGTAACAACCTTGTCATCCCTACAATAGCATTCATTGGTGTTCTAATTTCATGGCTCATGTTCGCAATAAATTCTTGCTTCAATTTAGCGGATTGTTCCGCAACTTCTTTTTCTTTGACAGCGAACTCTATTTCATGTCGAAGTTGCAAATTGCGCAACTTATTGAAAGTGTTTTGTTGAAAAATTTCTTCTTTGAGCTTTTCAAATTTCTTTAAATTTTCATAAGCCTCCACAATGTCACCCATTTTTTCATACACCTTGGCATACATTTCATGTATACTCATTACATCATGTTTTCGAAAATGTTCATTGGCTAAATCAAATGCAATATCAAAATGCACCAGCGCATTTTTATAATCTTTTTCATCTAAACTGATTCGCCCAAGATAAAATTCTGAAATGATTATTCCCTCAAAATTTGACAATTCCTTTGCTTGCTGAATGACTAAACGCAAATATTTTTGCGCCTTCTCAAACATTTTTTCTTTATAATACACCTTACCAATTCCACTATTTGCCAACATGTGGCCCACCGTATTGGGTTCGCTCAAAACTAAACTTCGCTTGAAATTTATAATCGCTAAATTATATACTTCCTGTTTTAAATAAATGTTTCCTAATGTATGATAAACACTGATTAATCTTTTTTTGTCATCATATTTTATAAAAATTTGCAAACAACGTTTAGCATATTCTAATGCATTTTCATAATCATATAAATCAAAATGTAAATTAGATATGCTAATTAAAACTGCCGACTGAGATAATTCATCCCCCAATTGTTCATTTATTTCTAATGCCCATTGAAAGTATTTTGAAGCATTTGACAAATCTCCTAAATCACGATAAATATTTCCATAGTTATTGTAAATACGCGCTTTAAGAGCAACTAATTTGTATTGTTTTGCAATTTTTAACGCTTCTTTTAATACGCTCATCCCTTTATCATACTCCCCTTTCAACCAATAACATGCGCCTTTGTTATTTAACCCTCTACCTACGCCTTCTTGGTAATCTATTTTAGTAGAGCGTTCAATAATTTCATTTGAAAGCCTAAAGGCCTCGTCAATATCATAATTTCTAATTTCTAATACAATATCAATTAAACAATTGATTTTTTCTCGTTCGTCTGTTAAAGTATTGTAGTTAGCTTGTAATTCGTGATATCGTTCTGTTGACATATAATGCAATTAATTATATGCGAAAGTAAAAATAATTAAAGACAAATAATTGTTTAATTACTATCTCATTTATTTGATTTCAAAGCAAAGCACATTTTGTGTTTTTTCGCTAACTCTAAATCGATTATCTGATTTAACACCCACTACCCAAACTATTTTTTTATTGGACTCTACAACCCAAATAGTTTCTTTTTCATGCAATGGGATTTTTGCATCAATCAGTACTTTAGACAGCTTTTTCTTTTTTGTCATTCCAAATGGATACAGATAATCTCCTGTACGCCATTTACGAAGCAGCAAAGGGAACTCTATCAGCTTTGCATCAATTGCACAATATTTCAATCCTTTATTAATTTCAAACTTGTCTGCCCTTATAGATTTTAACTTCATTACAAAATCTTGGGTTTCTATTTTAGTATTGCCTTCATCCATTAAAATAAGCTCAGACAATTGAGTATTCTTTTCAGTTACAATTAAAAAATTTCGATTTTTAATAATTTGATGAGATTGTGATGCTACCAAGCTTCCTGTTTGTCGTTCCAATAATTGCAGCACTTGCAAGGTTTGTTCATAGGAAAAATGAAACTCTTTGATCAATTCGAATAAAATAGTTGCTAAAGGAGTAATGGTTTTTAATTTTAATATGGGAATATAAAAATCTTTGCCTCGTTGTTCTATTAATTTCTTTTTATAATTCTTTATTTGTTGCAAATAAATTTCATTGACTTCATTCATCCTATGGATATTATTCGCAATATTATTTTTGAAAGCAGGATATAATTCTTCTAATTGAGGAATAATATGTAAGCGCATTTTATTCCGAGAATAATCTTGTTTTAAATTGCTTTTATCTTCTCTAAATGCCACTTGAAATTTCGCTGCATAGTCCACAATTTGCTGCTTTGAATATGACAATAACGGACGAATAATTTTTTGGTTTCTTGCAGGAATACCAGTCAAGCCTTGTATACCGGTTCCTCTAAAAAATTGAAATAAGGTGGTTTCAATAGTATCATCTTGATGATGAGCAGTTACTATGAAATCAATATTTTTATCCGCACATATTTCATCAAAAAAAGCATATCGAATTTCTCTTGCTCCAACCTGTATAGAACATTTGTGCTGTGCACAATACTCTTTTGTATCAACTCGTTTAATAAAATAGTCAATGTTGTTTTTTGTACACCAATCGATTACCAATTGTTCATCTAAATTTGAATCTTCTTCCCTCAATTGAAAATTACAATGCGCTACAGAAAATTCTAACTGCTGTTGTAAAAACAAATCCGCCATCACCATCGAATCGATGCCACCACTGACTGCCAATAAATATTTTTTAACTTTGTTTAAATTTTCTAGCTTCATTTGTTCGGACTTTACTCTAAAATATCATCTAATGCCATTTGCAATTCATTTCGGGCATGATTGTCTTTCAGTAATTTGGCAATTTCAATTCCTTTTTCATAAATAGAAATTGCTTCCTCTATTTCATTTAACTTCTCTAAAGTTTTGGCTAAATGATAATATGTTCCTACATAAGATTCATCAATAAAAATAACTTGATTAAAATAGTCCACTGCATTTTCGAAGTCATTCAACTTTACATATTCTAATCCTAATGCATGGTATACAAAACAATCTTCAGGCGATTGCAATAACATACTTTTTAACTTCTCTATTCGTTCCATAATATTAATATTCCCCAAAAGTAAACAAAAAAAATCCTGCATGTTAATTCATGCAGGATTTAAGAATATAAAAGAGTGAAGATTATCTTTTTAATGTGATGATATTATCATAATGTGTAGTATCAACTCTATTGCTATACGTCATTACAAAATCATTCAAATTTAATGTATTGATTGTAAAGGTATCAGCATCAACTACGATTTTAGTATCGCCAATTATTTGATAATTTACTGTATCAGCAAAACCCATGAATGTAAATACCGCCGTGTTGTTTGTTTTGAATTCAATTGAATCGGTAATAGCGGCAGGAGTAGTGATAATTGTATCTACTACATTTGTAGTGCCTACATACTGAACATCTTGTGTGCTAACCAATCTCCATTTTTTTTGAACCATATCCGTTGTGCTCATAGAAGATGTAGTTTCTTTTCTGCAAGAGGCAAAAATTCCAATGGCAACTAAACTTAATAAAATTACTTTTTTCATTTTTATATTTATTTAAGGAGCAAATTTAAAAAATTATTGCATATAAAAAAAAATTACTTCTTGGAAAGAAAAACAAAAAAAGTAAATTTGCAACCTAATACAAAAATTCACATGGGAAGAATATTTGAAGTACGTAAAGGAGCCATGTTTGCTCGTTGGGATAAAATGGCTAAAGATTTCACCAGAATTGGTAAAGAAATTGCTATAGCTGTAAAAGCCAGCGGCCCAGACCCCGACAACAATCCAGCTTTGCGTCGTTGCTATTTAAATGCGAAAGCATGTAACATGCCAAAAGACCGAGTAGAAGCTGCTATTAAGCGAGCGTTGGGTAAAGATACTACTGACTACGCAGAGGTTTTATATGAAGGTTATGGTCCACATGGTGTAGCTATTTTAGTAGAGTCTGCTACAGATAACAATACTCGAACTGTAGCCAATGTTCGTGCTTATTTCAACAAAGGAGGTGGTTCTATGGGAAATAGCGGCAGTGTAGCATTTACTTTCACACGAATGGGTGAATTTAAAATAAAAGCAGATGGTGTGGATATGGAAGAGATGGAGTTAGAAGGCATTGATTATGGCTTAGAAGAAATAGGAGAAGATGCAGATGGCAATATAATTATCCGAACAAACTATACCGACTTTGGAAAAATGGCGGATTATTTAGAAAACAAAAAAGTAGAACCAGTTCAAAATGGATTGACTTATATTCCTATGAATACAGTGGAATTAAATGACGAACAAGCGGAAGATATTTTTAAACTGATTGATAAAATTGAACAAGATGAAGATGTTCAAAAGGTTTATCATAACATGAAATAACAAAATTAAAAATCCTCTTCCTGAGGATTTTTTT
>CANGUS010000041.1 GCA_947457085.1 Bacteroidota bacterium | reverse complement strand
TAAATGAATGGATTTTGCAATCTTTTGATACTTTTCGAATAAGCCAATTGAATTGACTAAGAGGTTGGTTTTTTTGATAGCTTTAGTAAAATTTCGATCGTTGTATTTTAAATATTGATAAATTATTCGATCTCTAAAAGTAGATGATTTCAAATGAGTGGCTCCATCTAGATAATCTCCCACAACCATAAAAAATAGGATTGTATTATTGCTGATAAACTGATGAAAATAGGGCGCTAATGGGGAAGGCGATCGCACGATGAAAGCATCACAATGTTGTATATCATCGAGTTTGTTTTTTAATACTTTTTGATAAAATAAATCTCTGTGCCAAGCGGGCGTTTTTAAACCCAAATTGACCCAACGAATATTATGATTTGTAAGTTGATAATCACACTCCAAAGCCTGGCTGTCATTGGCTTCATGAAACACCAAATATAATGCTGCTACATTTGAAGCGAGCGAATCTAAAAAAACACCAAAATAAGAAGGTGCAAATAGTTGGCCATCTTTTGATGCAAGTGGAACATGGTAATAGAATGCTAATTTCATCTTACTAATTTTTTTAATAAATTATCATCTTTCATTTATTTGAATGTCACTCCCTTTTGCATATTGAATACTGAGCATACTGACTATCCCAATTAAAAACCAAGCATATACATTTACGATGGCGGTAATAAAATAGAAGTGTATAAGCATAGCTAAAAAAGACCAATAAAATGCATTTTCTAATTGGGATCGATTATTATACCGCTTAAAAAAGTTTACGATATTATATAAAAGGATTCCAATAAAAGGGATGAACAATAATAAACCACCCTCGGCAAGCACTGAAATATAAGAATTGTGTGCACTTTTTCGTGTAATATTATCTTTATTAGAAACCAATTCTGAGCCTTCGAAATCACCAATTGCATCTGTTTCAAATTTAGAAAATAAATTCAATCCAATACCCGTCAACGGATTATTTGAAAAAATAATCAATCCTTTTTCTACTTGAATGCGTCGGGTTAAATAGGATTGATCTTCGGTTTGAATATTTTCATTTGAATAAATTAATTCATGAATTCTAGGACTGGATTCTTTAATAATTTCTTCTACAAAAGAAGTTTGAATCATGATCGTAAAAAACAAAGTAGTACCCATACCTACAATAATTTTTTTTACATTGATTTTGGTAAACACAAGGGCAAGAATACAAGGAATCAGGGTGAGCAAGGTACCTGCTCTTCTCCCCTCTAAGGTTAACAAAACAACGACTGTAACCAAAAAAATTACGGCCCAAGGTACATTTTTTCTTATTTTCCATAGATAAACCAATACCGGTGGGGAAAAACAAATTAATATAAATGCAAAGTTATTGGGTGTTGAAATATTAAATAAAAATGGAAGTGCAGCCCTTATTGGGTTTTGTATTTGATAATAGATCATTAAACAAATTAATCCTTTGAATAAATAGCCTGTTATTTGAGGAAGATTAATTAATTTCTGTGAATTTCCGAGCACAATAATTAGCAAGGCCCAATAGATATAGTTGGGCAGAACACCGAGTGATTGGCTAAATGCATTGGGTTCATTCACATTCACATCAAACACCGAAATACAGGCTCCGAAAATAAATAATACAGGCAGTATAAAGAATTTATTTTTAAAATTAAACAGCAAGGTTTTATTGGGTGTGTAATAAATAATGGCAGCAAATATCAATAAAGTGATATTGAATCCCACTATTAAAATCATAGGAAAACCCATAAATAGGGCTAAAAAGTCAAAGTATTTTTTTACTCTAAACTCTTGTCTGGTTATTTTATTTTTTCGTTTTAACATGGATTATTTGATAAATTTTCTACACAAATATTTGCTTATTGGAAATAAAACCAACCCAATCCAATTATACCCATTGTATTTATTCTTTTGTACGTTTTGAGGGTAGCATGCTTTTGCAAAGTGATAGACTCTTTTTGCCATTTGTTTGTCACCAACTGCTATTTTTCGAATAGAATATTTTAATGCATGGGTAATAAAATAATTTTGAATTTCATCTTGTTCAAGATTCGCCTTTTTTCTCATTTGGGCAGTGCATTCAAAGCAATTTCGATATTCATCAACCCAGTATTTTAAATCGCCTGTAGCCAATTGACCGGCTGCTTGATTCGTGTTATGCCATCTGTATTGAAATAATGGTTTATCTAAAAAATAGACGAAATCTGTTTCGGCTAATATTTTCCAATTAAACCACTTGTCTGGATTATACAGCCTGCTTCCACTGTACCCACCTACCTTTTCGTAAGTATCTTTTTTATAACAGGTGGATGCAAAATTAAAAGGTGAATAAAAACGTTGCAAGCATCTTTGTAGCATGATGCCACTAGGCACTTTATAAACATCAAAACCCATTTTTAGGGTTAAATCTTGATCGATATCGGACGGATGCCATAAAATAGTATTCTTGGCATTTAAATATTCAATAAACTGGCCATTTCCATCTATTTTTTCAAATGCAGAACAAAATGCAAAATGCTCATTTTCAGGAATGCAATCTATGAATTTATTGTATTCAAGTAGGGCATCGTTTTGCATCACATCATCCGATGAAAGCATGATAATCCAATCTTCCTTCGCCATTTTAGCGACTTCATCTAAATTGCCTGCAAACCCTAAATTTGTTTTATTGATTTTATAATGATACTGCTGAAATTTATTGGCGTATTCTTTAATAATTTCTATTGAATGGTCGGTGCTGTGATTATCTGAAATTAACAGCTCAAAGTTTTGATACTGTTGATTGAGTACACTTTCTAACGTAATTCCTATATAGTCTTGGTAATTATAATTAGGAATACAGATACTAAACTTATTTTCCATTTAAAAAATTTTCAAATTTTAATTTTGATTCCGGGGTTCCCATATCCCACATGGCCTTCGCATGCGAGAGTTTAATGATAGCACCTTCTTGTATAAATTTCGAATAAAGTGGCATCACATAATATTCGTTTTTTGTTGTTTCTTTATTTTCAATTAATTTTTCTGCCTCCAATTCCAACTTTTTTGCATCACTGAAATAGTAAATTCCTGTACTCGCATAATCGGAAATTCTCTTTTTTTCACTTACTTCCATCACGTTGTTGTCCTTATCTACTTTGGCAAAACTCCACTGTTCACCCGGCATATCTCCAACTGAAATTAAACCATCAAATTGATGTTCTATGATTTCTTCGGCAATGTTACTTTCAATAAAAGAGTCCGAAGCAGCTATCAATAATCCTTCTTGTTTTTCAAAAAAATGTGCGGCTTTTAAAACAGTACAAAGCTGCCCTTCAGTAACATCGTCTAATAATATTAATTCAAATGCATGCGGAATATATTTTTTTAATATTTGACTTACTTGATAATTTTCTTCATGTTCTTTTAAAGCGACAAATATTAATTTTCGAAACTGTACGTTTTTAATAGATTGAAATGCATGATAAATCATTGGTTTACCATCGATTTCGATCAAGGGTTTTGGGGTGGTATATCCTACATTACTGTAACGGCTTCCCCTGCCTGCCATGGGTATTACTACTATCATTTTTCCTTTGCCATTTTTTCTAATTCACTTACATCCATTTTTTTCCAATCTTCAAATCGAAACGCTCGGTCATCGATATATAATTGAGCATTGGGTTTTCCAAAAAATATTTCATCATATTCGATTTCATTTTTTTCTAACCACTCCAATGTAATTTTCCCTACATTTTTGATTACTTTTCCAATATTGCTATCACAGGTTGCCATGTTTCTAGCCGTTTGAATAATTACATAATGACCTTGTGCTCTTAATTCTTTTATAAATTCTTTGGCCCCTGGTATTACTTTTACATCTGCATATGTTTCTGTAGAGGTCTTTAATGTACATATTGTACCATCTAAATCAATTACTATTCTCATATTTACTTTTTCATTATTTTTTGTTTATCCTTCCTCTCAATTATCCAAGTGGGTTTGTTTACATTTCATATAAATGAAATAATTTCTGATGAGCTGCTATGTACATGATTTGTTGTCGAGCCGGATAGTCTGCATGATACGGAATCATACTTAAAAATAACAATGCTTCAATCAATTTAATTTCATTGATGTGATAGCCATATTTTAAGATACATGCATCCATATATTTTTCGAGCTCGATATTTTTTTCATCTTCTAAAATTTCAAACGTAAAATTATTTCCTTCAAATGATACTGTAAATAAATCGGCAACCATGTAATCATATAAACCTGCAACACTGTGTCTTAATTTTGCTATATCATATCGAGGATCTCCATAAATTCCCTTTTGCCCAAAACTACCTCTTGGGTCAATCATGCGAACAATTTGATTATTTAAATCATATAATAAATTTGATAAACAATAATCACCATGAATAATTGAATAGGTTTCTATCTGGGTTAAATTGACAATTGACGGATCTAATTTTTTTAAGATTGTTGGAATATTGGGAAATGTTTTCCCATTGATATTGATCGTTTCATAATTCCATATTTCTTTCCATGTATCATCCTGCAACAATTGATTAATTCTCTCCTGTGTTTTATCAATATACATTATTTTACTGTTTTCAACAGAAACTGATTTTGTGTATATTGAAAACAATTTGTGTATTTCAAAAAGATACTGAATGATAGATTCCCAAACGGGTATGCTCAAATCTCCATAAACAAACAACTCAGATAAAGTAGGATAACCATAAAACTCTTGGGTAATAGTTACTTGAGTAGCGTTTTTGTTTCTTGAAATAATTCTGGGAGTAAGTATTTTCAATTCTTCAGGTAACAATGAGTACCAATTTAATTCATCTTCTAGTTTTTCATTTTTTTCGCTAATTTTTGTAATTGTATTTAGCAATGGATCAATGATTAATTGATTAAAATGTCTCGGTCTTAATAAACTTTTTTTAGAATTGATGAGGCTCTCTAAATTTCCAAAATCAAACCAATTTTCTGCATGAATTAAATTCATTTTTTTTACAGCATGATATTTTAAAATAATCGTGCTCATTTCTTTAGCCTGATTTTCTATACTTTCTTTCAATGAATTTTTTAAAAGAAGCATGTCTGAAAAACAATAATATCCACACAGCGCCCAATGGGTATCACCCTCCATTCTTTTTTTATCATGTAATGAAATTAATGCCCCTTTTTCATCGGCTACGGCTACACACCAATTTTCAGAATGGGTAACGGTTGAGATATATAATTTATCTTCTTTTCCATCATACGAATCATATATCAATGTATCACCTAATATAATTTGTATGGGGTCATGGGAGGTTTCAATAGTATTCAATCCTGCTTGTAAAGAGTCTAAAATACTTTTAGGTTCATCAACTTTTACAAGTTGAAGATTTACTCTTTTTGTGTAATGTTTTTCTAGTAATTGAATTAATCGATTATTTTCAATTCGAACCACAATCGTTACATTACTGACTTCTTTTTTTATTAAATCATCCAATATCCAACTGATTACAGGTTTCCCATTTACAGGAATTGTAGCATTGCTTTGATGCATACCAAAGGGTAATCTTGTATAATCTATTTTACCAGCAGCTAGTATTATTGTTTGCATTTGTTTATAATTTTTAGATACAATTCTTCTACTTTTTTTCCATATTGATTCAAATCAAAATGTTTGATTGCATATGCTTGTCCTTTTATTCCTAAATTGTGTAATTCAGCAGGATGAGCGATGAGCTCCAATAACTTTCGTTTTAATTCCTCCATCGTATCCACTGCATAACCACCGATTCCATTGACTAAAATAGTGCTTTTTTTACTATGCCCATTTACAGCCAAAACGGCTGTGCCTACAGACTGCGCTTCAATTGGTTGCCTTCCCAGAACTCCATGTTGTTTAGAAACCAACAATAAATCCATGGCGGCTATATAGGCTAATGGCTCTTTTTGAAAGCCTGCTAAAATGACCTTGTTTTCAAGATTATTTTCTGCTATAACTTTTTGGAAATACGCGTAAGTAGATCCTTTAAAATCATGTATATTGATGGTATCCTTTTGATCAATTTTACCAACGATTAGTATTTTATATGATTGATTACACTTTTCTTTTAATAATTTAATGATGTCAATGATATCAAAAAGCCCTTTGTATATTCCTAGGTTTTCAGCCATGCCAATAACCATTTCATGCGCTCCTATATTTAACTGATTCCGAATGGCCATTCTGTTATTTTGAGCAATTTTTGCTTCGTCTAAATTGACCGTATTAAACATAATTGATTGATTATGCAGGTGTTCAAATTGTTGCATTTCATCTTCTGATATGCAAATGATATGATTGGCATATTGAATGATTCTTTTTGAACTGAGGAATTTATTTGCTTTACAAGCCGTTAAATGATACGCACTTCTTGAATGTTGAATTATTGGAATCCCACCATTTTTTAAACTCACACCTGCTTGCAAAGCTGCTTTATCATTGATGTGTATGAGATCTGGATTCAAATTTAATAGAAATAATTTGAAAGCCTGGTTTGGTAATAATGCAAATAATTGTTTAAAATTATTTCTACTGAAACATTTTGGACCAGGGCTTGTCCAAAACGTTTTGAAATTAAATACGAAAACTTTGGCACCTACATTTTCCCATATTTCTATAGCAGGACCATCCTTTGGTATTACCACATATATTTCAAAAAGGGATTGATTGATACCGGCAATCATATTTCGCAAACTGATTGCAGAGCCAGTAATTAAACCGTCTTGATGAATATATATTATTTTGTATTTGCCTTTATCCATTAAAAATTATGGTTCATTTTTGGTTGAATTGAATTTTTGATAAAAGAGGCTATTTCACTAGAAGGAGAATAATGCTCATCAAAAAATTGATAATAATAACTTTCTAATTGTAATTTTTTTTCTTCGCTCAACTTTATTTTTGAATGGTTAATTGAATGGATTATGTAATCTTTCAATACCGCTTTGCTTTCTATGTAGGTTACTAAACCATCTTTAACAAAATCAACTTCTTGGTATGCTTTTAATAAATCTACAGTAACCACTTCAGTTGCTGTTAATAAGGCATCTAAAGCTGTTGTGCTAGCGCCGGTAATTACAAAGTGTGCTTCCTTCAATAACTGATGTAGAGTTACTCCTTTTTGTATTAAATCATGGGTTGTTAAGATCATTGTTTTATCACTTAAAAAACCTTGATAATAATTTACACTGTCTTTGGGATGCAGCTTGATACAAATTGAAAAATTTAATTCCTGTTGCAATTGTTTTATTATTTCAATGCATTGGATATGATGCTCTTCGGTTGTGCTATGACCCGGACCACTAAATGTTAATACAATGGTAGGTGAGCTAAAAAAATGAGTAGTTTCGATGTCATTGATATTCTTTTTAAATTGCGCTTGTAATGGCCATCCCTTTACAAAAATTTCATTTGATGATTTTCCTAAAAAAATGAGTTCTTGTTGTGGTTTTACTCCAAATGCAAAAAAATGATTTACAATACTTCTGCCATGCAAAGGGTTGATTCTATTTAAACTACCATGTTGAATGCAACCAGTTAAAATATTTTTTTGAATAGCCATTTTTGCAATCAATCTCCCTTCTGAGGTATTGTCATTTCCTATTAATAAATAAGTTAAATGCGGATGATTTAAATAAGGTAAAATTGATTCGTACAAATAGCTCAATTTAGGCATCGATTGATAAATTAAGCTCTGCAAAGGATGGTCTTCTTTGTGCGTCCATTTTTTAAAATGATAACCCAGCAGTAAACTGCCATCTAAATGGTATTGTAGTATTTGTTTCAACAAGACTGGTTTGGTAGTTAAAACTTTCAAATTAGAACCCCCATTGACCAGTTCAATCAATACCGGCTTTAAGATGGCCCATTGACTTTGCGAATTTAAAAATACGACTATTTCATACTTTCGATTTTTATTTATTGATTTAACTCGCTGTTTCCAAGCATGTAATTTCAATTTTATTTTGTGTATGAAGCTTAATTTTTTACAGTTGGTATTAGAACCTTTTATTTTATTTTCAATCCATTCCGCTAATAATAGGTCACTTAAATCTATCCCATTCCAATCAAAAGAAATACCTTTCTTCTTTGCAATTGAAATAGATTCAATACTCGATTTATATTCTTCAGCTATGTCAGCCATTTTTTATAAAAATTTCTTTTCAGATTTAAGTTTATAGAACGCTTCTTTGTTTCTGTATTTTATAATTTGTGCAGGATTTCCACCTACAATAGCACAATCAGGTACATCTTTTACAACAACAGCTCCTGCAGCTATAATTGCCCCTTCTCCAATTGTAATGCCTGGTATAATGGTTACATTGTTTCCACACCAAACAAAATCTTTGATGTGCACCGGTTTATGAATTCTAATTTTGTCGTAGGGGATAGAGGATGCATTTTCAAAATTATGATTGGTGCTAATGATCGTTAAATTGGCACCAGTGTGAAAGTAACTTCCTATATGTACTTCACCCAATCCATTAATAAATACATTGTCGTTAAAATTTACATGGTCTGCTAAAAATACATGTTTTCCAAACCCTTTAAATGATCCATTGACTGTTAATGCTTCTCCACAACGTCCAACAGTATGTCTCATTCGAATGGATTGCATTTCCTTGTAATTAATATATTTTTTTATTCTGTTAGGTAAGCCCTCTGTGATATAAACAAACAATCGCTGTAAAAAACTCAATCTCATTTTTTTATTTTTAAGGTGTTCAACTTACCATTCATATAATATGCTACAAAAAGGATAGTAGATAAGGTGATGCCTATTTTTTTAATAATATTCTGGTTATTGATCTCATTAAAAGAATATGAAAAAAATACAACCAAAAATAAAAATGGAACAATCAACCACCATTGATAGCTTATTTTATAAAGTTGTTGTGAATACAAAAAAAGCAAAACACCCATGACTAGCCAACCAAATACGATTGAAATAGCAGCCCCTGCAACACCCCAATGGTCTATACAAAATTTATTTAAAAGAATAACCGTTAGCAAACCGGCTGCACTGATAATGGGTCTGAATATGGGATTTTTTGCAAATTCAACTCCCGTACCAAACATAAAATAAAGACCCTGTGCTAGCGGAATGAGCGCGATGTAAAAAATATAATTAGCGGCTTCATGAAAAGATGAATTCGTCATTAATTTAAGTAGATATCCGCCATAGAAGGCTATGATTAACAAGATGGTTCCAAAAAATAAAACAAACATGTTTAGAATTTCACTGAATGTTTTCTGAGGATGTTCATCTTTATTAAATATTTCAAACTTATAAGGAGCATACGCTTGCTGAAACATACTTAATAGAACACTGATTGGTATCGTAAACTTTAAAGCAATGCTATAAATTCCTAATTGGTCTAATGTAAAATAATTTTTTAAAGACCATTGAGAATAAATAGGTATCAAAAATGCAAATATTTGTGATGGCAATACTGGTAATGAATATTTGATTAACTCTGTACTTTTCACTTTAGAAAATCCATGGATGTTGCTAATCTTACTTTTGAAAATTAAAAATAAAGATGAACAAATCGACCCGGATAAATTTCCAATCAATGCTCCAATGATACCTAATTTAAGAACCACTACTAAAAGTATGGTAAATAAAATAGATGTCAATATATTGATTAAACTAGCGATTGCAATCAAATTTGGTTTCCTGTTAATTCTTAAATATGCCCGAGGAATGGTACTACTGGTATCGAAAAAAGCAATACACAATCCTATTATTAAAAAAACTATATCCGAATTTTTAGAAACAAAAAGAACATTTAATTTATCTATAAATATCAATGCAACGCAAATAATCACCAATGAAGTCATCAGCGTAATCAATTGAGCGGTACTAGAATACTGTTTTTGGTCTTCTTGCTCTTTAGACAAACCCACAAATCTATAAGTAGATGAATCAATACCGAATGTCATTAACAATGACATAGAACTTGTCATGATACCAATCATAGTTAATACTCCATAATCACTCGGATTTAAATAGGAAGTATATAGCGGAATTAAAAAAAAACTAATTACTTGACCTAATATTTTACTAATTCCATAAATAGAAGAATCTTTTAAAATATCTTTTAGTCTATTTTTAAGCATTTATATTTTTTTATACCGAATTAATTTTGCTGGGACACCTCCAACAATTGAATTCTTTTCTACATTTTTTGTAACAACAGAATTGGCCCCAATGATACTATTGTCTTCAATTATTATGCCAGGATTGATAAATGTATTTGCCCCTATCCAAACTCCATTTCCTATCGTTACATCTCCTTGTTTAGAAAGCAATGTATCCTGCATAAAATCTTGATCAGGTATTGCAGAACTCGTATAGATTCTAACATTGTGACTGATAGAAGTATGATGACCTATATTAACTTTATATTTTTTAGAGGATTGAATAGTTGAATAATGTCCAACATAAG